>CAISKG010000495.1 GCA_903885855.1 uncultured Planctomycetaceae bacterium | reverse complement strand
GCCCCGGCGCCGCGCCCGGCCGACGAGAGCGGCATGCCTGCGGCCCGGGTGCTCGTGAAGCCGAAGCGGGCCCGCCCCTTCTTCGGGCGCCATCCCTGGGTGCTCGACTCGGCGGTGGACCGCCTCGAGGGCAGCCCCGCCGACGGCGACGTCGTCGACCTGGCCACCGCCGAGGGGCGCTTCATCGCCCGCGGCGTGTGGAACGCCGCCAGCCGGCTGCGCGTGCGGCTGTACGCCTTCGACGAGGCGCAGCCGCTCGACGCCGCCTTCTTCCGGGCCCGCATCCACCGGGCCGCGGCACTGCGCGGGGCGCTGGGCCTCGACGACCGCAGCGGGGCGGCGCGGCTGATCAACAGCGAGGGGGACGACCTCTCCGGGCTCGTGGTCGACCGCTACGGCGACCACCTCGCGGTGCAGGTCACGGCGCTGGCCATGGCCGGTCGCCTGGCGACGATCTGCGACGCGCTCGACGAGGCGGTGCGCCCCGCGGGGATCGTGCTCAAGGCCGCCGACCGCGGCCTGGCGCGCCTCGAGGGCTTCCACCTGCCCGAGGGGCTGCTCCGCGGCCGGGCCCCCGACGGGCCGGTGTTCGTGCGCGAGGGGGGCCTCTCCTGGGGCGTCGACCTCGCCGAGGGGCAGAAGACCGGCTTCTACCTCGACCAGCGCGACAACCGCCGCGCGGCCGCGGCGCTCTCGCGCGGGCGGCGCGTGCTCGACATGTTCTGCTACTCCGGCGGCTTCGCCGTCACCTGCGCCGTCTCCGGCGGCGCGCGGAGCGTGCTGGCCGTCGATTCGAGCGCCAAGGCCGCGGCGCTGGCCCGCGCCAACGCCGAGCTCAACGGCGCCGCCAACGTGACGGTGGAGGCCTGCGACGCCTTCGAGCGCCTCGACGCCCTGGCCGCCGCGGGCGAGCGCTTCGGGATGGTGATCCTCGACCCGCCCAAGTTCGCCCGTAACCGCGGCTCGGTGGAGGAGGCGCTGCGCGCCTACCACCGCATCAACCGCGTGGCCCTCGACCTCCTCGAGCCCGACGGGATCCTCGTCACCTGCTCCTGCTCCGGCAGCGTGACGCGCGACGAATTCCTGGAGATGCTCTCCGGCGTCTCGCAGCGTGCCGGCCGGCAGATCGCCATGCTCTCGGTGTGCGGCGCCGCCCCCGACCATCCGGTGAGCGCGAGCTGCCTGGAGGGGGAATACCTCAAGTGCGTCATCGCCCGCGTCGCCTGACGGCGGGGCTGGCGACACGCGAAACACGGGCTGGCTGACGACACGCGAAACACGGGCATCCTGCCCGTTTTCGCTTGGGGCGGCATGCGTGCAGCCAAGGTGCACGCGATGCCGCTGCCCGCCGGCTTCCTGCCGGCGTTGCGGCGTTTGGGTGGGCGTTGCGGTCGATCCAGCGCTTTCCCCGTCACGCGTGTGACGAGCGAAGGGGTCGCCCGTGCCTCCGAGCGGCGTAACCGACAAGCGGAGCCAGGGATGGCGGAGCGGCTGACGACACGCGAAACACGGGCATCCTGCCCGT
>CAISKG010000494.1 GCA_903885855.1 uncultured Planctomycetaceae bacterium | reverse complement strand
GGGGGCGGCGCGGCCCCGCGCCGCGGCCGGGAAAGAGCGCGGTGGGCGGCGTCGGTCGAAGCATCCCCGTCTCCCTGCACGGACCCCGTACGAGCGTCGAGGATACCCCGGCGCGGCGGCCCCCCGCGAGCCCGCTCAGGAAAGCGTCACCACCGCCTTGACCACGCCGCTGGCCGGCTCCAGGAGCGCCGGGAAGGCAGGAATCGTGTCGGCGAAGGGGAGGCGGTGGGTGATCCACGGGGCGGTGTCGATCCGCCCCTCCTCGATGAGGCGGATGATGCGGGGAAAGTCGGCCGAGGGGGCGTTGCGGCTGGCGAGGATGGTGAGCTCGCGCCGGTGCGCGAGCGACGCGTGGGGGACGGCGACCGCGTCCTGCGTGATCCCCACCCACACCATCCGGCCGCCGAAGGCACAGTGGCCGAGCGCCCCCCCCATGCTCGCCGCCGACCCGGTGGCGTCCACCACCACCTCCGCCAGGCGGCCCTCGGTCGCCGCGGCGAGCGCGAGGCCGTCGGCCTCGTCGCCGGCGGCGAGGATCGTGTCGGGGATGCCCAGCCGCGCACGCACGAACTCCAGCCGCGCCGCCACCCGGTCGATGACGATCACGCGGGCCCCGGCGAGGCGCGCGAATTCGATCGCCGAGAGGCCGATCGGGCCGGCGCCGACCACGAGCACCGTCTCCCCCGCGGCGACCCCCGCCCGGGCCACGGCATGGCAGCCGATGGCCAGCGTCTCCACCAGCGCGTTCTGCTCGTGGGCGAGGCGTGGCGAGGGATGGAGCTTCCGCGCCGGCACCAGGAACGCCGGCCGCAGCCCGCCGTCGCAGTGGACGCCGAGCGTCTGGTGGCGCTCGCAGCAGTTGGTGAGGCCGCGCCGGCAGGCGTGGCACTCCTGGCAGTTGATGTAGGGCTCGACGCAGCAGCGGTCGCCGGCACGGACGTGCGTCACCCCTTCCCCGACCGCCTCCACCTCCACGCCCAGCTCGTGCCCCGGGATGCGCGGGTAGGAGAAGTAGGGCATCGTGCCCCGGTAGCCGCCGTAGTCGGTGCCGCAGATCCCCACCGCGCGCACGCGCACCAGCGCCTCGCCCGGCCCCGGGGGGGGCGGCGCCGCCACCTCCACCAGCTCCAGCACACCAGGCCGCCCGAGTCGGATCGCCTCCATCGCTCCCTCCGCCCGCCGCTCAGTCCGAGAGCCCGTACACCCGCGCCGCCGTGCCCCCCTCGATCGCCGCCCGCTCCGCCGGCGCGAGCCCGGCGAGGAAGTCGACGACGATCCCCGCCACCTCCGCGTACTCCCCCGAGAGGGTGCACACCGGCCAATCGCTGCCGAACATGAGCCGCTCCGGCGAGAACGCCTCGAGCGCCGTCTCCATGTAGGGGAGGAAGTCCTCGCGCCGCCACTGGCGCAGCCGCGCCTCCGTCACCATCCCCGAGAGCTTGCAGGAGACGTGCGGGTGCCGCGCCAGGGCGCGGATGTCGTCGCGCCAGGGATCGAGGCGCGCCGCCGCGATCGGCGGCTTGGCGAGGTGGTCGAGGACGAACGGCTGCCCCGGCCGGAGGGCCACCATCTCGGCGGCGGCCGGCAGCTGCGGTGCGAGGACGAGCAGGTCGTAGACCAGCCCCGCCTCCGCCACACGGGCCAGGCCGTGGAGGAAGGCCTCGCCGAGGAGGAAGCGCGGATCGGCCTCGTCCTGGACCACGTGCCGGACCCCCACGAAGCGCGGATGGCCGGCGAAGCGCGCCAGCTGATCGGCGACGTGCGTGCTTCTCAGATCGACCCAGCCCACCACCCCGCGGATGAAGCCGTGCCCGTCGGCCAGCTCCAACAGCCAGCGCGTCTCCTCGAGCGACTGCCGCGCCTGGACCGCGACGGTGCCGGCGATCCCGCCGGCCTCCAGCAGCGGCGCGAGATCCGCCGGGAGGAAGTCGCGTGCCAGCCGCTCCATGCCGGGTCCGATCCAGGGGTACTCGGCGGCGGAGTAGCGCCAGAAGTGCTGGTGGGCGTCGATCCGCATGGGGGACGATCCTGGTCGGGGAGGGCGTCAGTTGTTCTCGGGCAGCCCTTCGACATGCCCCACGTTCCGCACCGGCGCGAAGATCCGCTGCACGTCGGCCAGCAGCTCCGCGTCGAGCGGCTCCTCCGCCCACCGCGCCCAGTCGCGCACGTTGGCGGGATTGGCGCTGCCGGCGATGGTGGTCGCCACCCGCTCGTCCCGGAGCGCGTACTGCAGCGCCAGCTTGGCGATCGGCACGCCGCGCGACCGGCACAGCGCCGCCGCCTCGCGCGCCGCCGCCTTGACGCTCTCCGGCTCCTTGAGCCAGGCCGGCAGCGGGGCGTCGGTGAGGAGGCGGGCGCTGAAGGGACCGGCGTTCATGACGCCGATCCCGCGCTCCACCAGCCACGGCACCGTCTCGTCGGCGAAGCGTGTGTTCTGGAGGGTGTACTGGTTGTAGTTGAGCACGCAGTCCACCCGCGCCTGGTCGCAGATGAAACGGAAGATCCGCTGCGGGTAGCCGCTGAAGCCGACGAATCGCACCTTGCCCGCGGCGCGGACGCGCTCCAGCGCCGGCAGCGTCTCGTCGACGATCTGCTGCATGGGGACGAATTCGATGTCGTGGCAGAGCACGATGTCGAGGTGGTCGGTGCGCAGGCGGTGAAGGGAGACGTCGACGCTCTCCGCGACGCGGCGGGCGGAGAAGTCGAAGTGGGCCAGGTCGTAGCGCCCGAGCTTCGTGCACAGCAGGTAGGAGTCGCGCGGCACCCCCTCCAGCGCGATGCCGAGGAGCACCTCGCTCATCCCGCGGCCGTAGAAGGGGCTGGTGTCGACGAGGCGCATGCCGCAGTCGAGCGCCGTGCGCACGCTCGCGAGCGCCTCCTCGAGGGTGACGCGGCGGAACTCCTGCCCCAGCGAGGAGGCGCCGAAGGCGAGGCAGGGCACCTCGAGGCCGGTGCGGCCGAGCGGGCGGGTCTTCATGGGGGGGGCCGGCGGGGGGCCGCAGGCGTCAGGGGAAGGTGCGGCAGCCGAGGGTGAGGAGGAGGTTGGCCCAGGGCGCCGTCTCGGCGGTCTGGATCGTGAGCACGTGGTCGGGCGAGGCGACCGCCGCGTAGAAGTCCCATTTGAGGATCGGCACGAGCTCCACGCGCGATCCCGCCGCCGCGAGGATCCGCCGGTAGTCGGCCCACACCGGCGGGTCTCCGGGGGTGGCGGCGGCGTAGGGATCGCTGCGGTCGATGCCCATGGTGTGCACCTCGTCGATCCGCACGGTGCCGACGATCGCGGCGAGCACCTGGGCCACGGTGGGGATGCCGGGGGAGAGCTGCAGCGAGACCAGCTCGGCCCGCGGCCCGCGCTTGTCGAGGGCGGGGTAGTTGCCGTCAGCGATGAGGACCTTCGAGTGGTGCCCGGCCTGCGCGAGGATGCGGAGGATCTCGGGGTGGACCAGCGCCGTCTCGAGCATGGCGGGATCTCCGGGGGTGCCTAGGCCGTCGCGCGGCCGGCGTGCTGGCGGACGCTGGCCGCGGTCATCCTCGCGGCGGTCGCGGCGTCGGGGTCGGGGAAAACCTCCGCCGAGAGCCAGCCGGCGTAGCCGATCGAGGCCAGGGCACGTGCCGCCGCGGCGGCGTCGGTGTGCCCGGCCCCCATGAAGCGGCGGTTGGAGTCGGCCCAGTGGACGTGCCCGACCAGGTCGCCGGCGGCGGCGAGCGCCGCGGCGGGGTCGGCCTCCTCGATGTTCATGTGGAACAGGTCGGCCAGAAGACGCACGCCGGCGATGCCCCGGCGGCGGAGGAAGTCGGCCGCGTCGGCGAGGCGCGTGAAGAGGTTCGTCTCGTAGCGGTTGAGGGGCTCGTAGAGGAGCTCCTGACCGCGGGCATGCGCGTGCCGGCCCAGGTCGGAGAGCGCCTCGGCGAGGTGATCGAGCGCGTCGGCCCGCGACACCTCCCCCTCGTGCCGCCCCTGCATCGACCCCACGATCACCGGCGCACCGAGATCGGCGGCCACGTTCACCAGGCCCAGGATGAAGTCGCGGGCGTCGTCGCGCACCGCGCGCTCGGCGTGCGTGAGCGTGAGCCGGTGCCGCAGCCAGCCCGCCCCGCTCCCCACCGCCGCCAGCCGCAGGCCGGCGCCCGCGAGCCGCCCGGCGAGGCGCAGGGAGGCGAGCTGCTCGCCCCCGGCGGGGAAGACCTCGACGCCGTCGAGGCCGAATTCCGCCGCTCCCGCGAGGCCCGCGGCGAGCGCCTCCTCGGGGCCGTCGCCGTGGTAGACGAACGGCCCCTGCCGCGCCTCCCCCACCAGGCACACCGTGACGGCCGCCTTCATGCGCGCCCCCCGGCCGCGGCGCCGAAGAGGGGCCGCAGATGGCGCTCGAGGAGGTTGGCCGTCACGTGGCGCGCCACGACGGCGCGGTGGCGGTCGAGGAGCTCGCCGTAGGCGGGCCCGCGCTTCGCCGCCAGCTTGAACGACACGTGGAGCAGCTGGCGGACGTCGGGGGAGAAGTCGGGGTCGTCGGGGACGTGGCGGATCGCCGCGGCCAGTCGGGGCCCGCTCCAGGCCGCCACCGTCGCCGCGGAGGGGAGCCGGTCGCGCCGGACGTCGATCACCGCCGCGTAGGGGGCGCACAGCTCGTCGACGTGCCCGAGGGCCTCGGCGTAGATCCCGCGCACCAGCTCGAGCCCGTCCCCCCCCGCCTCGGCGAGGCCGATGAGTTCCTCGAGCCAGGTCGTGCCGGCCGTCTTCACGTGCACCCCGGCGCCGCTGTGCCCGAGCACGCGCCGGATGACGGGATAGAGGGAGAACTTGTCGCTCCCGGAATGGACCGAGAGTTTGAGGCCGGCAGGGAGCCCGTAGGCCGCCGCGGCATGGGCGAGCACGGCGACGTCGTCGGAGAACTCGCGCTCGAAGACGGCCAGGTCGCCGACGTAGTCGACCCCCTTGTTGAAGCGGCCGGTGAACTTGGGGGCGATGGTGTCGGGCCGCACGCCGGCGTCGGCCAGGAGCGCCAGGATGACGAGGAGCTCCGGCGGCGTCTGCGGCGCGTCGGTCTCGTCCATGCTGACCTCGGTGACGAACGCCGCGCTCCCCTTCGCGTCGCGGAGCCGCGCCAGGATCTCCCCCGCGCGACGGGCGGCGACGAGGTAGGTGCCGGCGATCACCGCGGCCGACTCGGGCGAGAGCGCGAGCACCCCCGCCACCCCCGCCACCTCCACGGGGCGCGTGAGCTCCGGGTGCCGCGCCAGGAAAGCGGCCACGTCGGCGGGCGCGGCCGGCTGGCCGATGGCGTCGGCGACGTCGAGGGTGAAGAAGTCGCACGAGGCGGCGTAGCCCTCGACGGTGTCGAGGCGCACGTGGTCGGCGTCGACGAACCAGGGATGCGCCCAGCCGCGCGCGGCCACCGCCGCCGCCGCCGCCCGGCGCACGCTCTCCGGCCGGCTGCCGACGAAGGTGTGCTCGCGGTGCGACTTGTTCCACACCGGCGCCACCACCGTCCCCTCCGCGGCGAGCGCCTCGAAGGCAGCCAGCTGCGCCTCCGCCTGGTGCGCGAAGCGGTCACCGACGCCGAACGAGAGGCGGGGCAGGGGGGGCATCGGCGGCTCCGCTCACACGTCGAGGTTCTTGACGTCGAGCGCGTGCCGCTCGATGAAATCGCGCCGCGGCTCCACCTTCTCCCCCATCAGCACGCGGAACAGGTCGTCGGCGGCCGCGGCGTCGGTCATCGTCACGCGCAGCAGCGTGCGATTGGCCGGGTCGAGCGTGGTGTCGCGGAGCTCCTCGGCGTTCATTTCGCCGAGGCCCTTGAAGCGCGTGATGGAGAGCCCCTTCTCGCCCGCGCGGCGCACGGCCGAGAGGAGGCTGCGCAGGTCCTCCAGGCCGATCGTGTTCTCGCCGCGGCGGAGCATGAAGCGCGGATCCTCGCTGCCGGTGCGGTCCTCGGGAAAGAGGGCCTCGATGCCGAAGCCCATCTCCTTCAGGTCGCCGAGGCCGGAATTGATGCTGCGCACCTCGTGGAGATCGACCACCACGATCCGCTGGCCGTCACCCGTCGACCGGCCCCCCGGGGCCGGCGCCGCGCCGGTCGCGGGCGCCTCCTCGGCGCGCCCCACCTCGAGCGCCCCGCCGGCGGCCTTCTCCTTCTCCTTCATGAAGCCCTCGAGCTGGTCGCGCGAGGAGAACCAGTGCTCCTCCTCCCCGAACCAGACGTGGAACATCGGCAGGCGGCCGGTGGCAGGGTCGCGCCGCGCGGCGTGGTCGCGCAGGCTCACGCCGCGGCGCTCCAGCGCCACCAGGGCGTCCTCGAGGCCGGAGAGCGTGCGGCAGAGCCGCTGCATCGCCGGACCGGAGATCTCGCGGCCGTCGCCGGGGAGGAACACGGCCTCGCCGAGCCCCTGATCGAGGAGCTGCGTCTTCATCTCCTCGTCGGTCTGGACGTAGTAGACCTGCTTCTTGTTGCGCACCCGGAACAGCGGCGGCTGTGCCACGTACACGTGCCCCGCCGCCACCAGCTGGTACATCTGCCGGTAGAAGAAGGTGAGCAGGAGCGTGCGGATGTGCGAGCCGTCGACGTCGGCGTCGGTCATGATGACGATCTTGTCGTAGCGCCGCTTGCCCAGGTCGGCGTCGTCGCCGATGCCGACGCCGATCGCGGAGATGACGCTGCGCACCTCCTCGTTGGCGAGCACCTTGTCCTCCCGGCTCTTGTAGGCGTTGATGATCTTGCCGCGCAGGGGGAGGATCGCCTGGTACTCGCGGTGCCGGCCTCCCTCGGCCGATCCGCCGGCCGAGTCGCCCTCCACCAGGTAGAGTTCGCACCGCGCCACGTCGCGGCTGGTGCAGTCGCGGAGCTTCCCCGGCAGGCCGCCGCCGGAGAGGGCCCCCTTGCGCTCGCGCAACAGCGCCTTGGCCTTGAGCGCCGCCGCCCGCGCCTCCGCCGCCAGCACCCCCTTCTGGACGATCGCCTTGGCGTTCTTGGGATTCTCCTCGAGGTACTTGGCGAGGAAGTCGCCCACGGCGGAGTTCACGATCCCCTCCACCTCGCCGTTGCCGAGTTTGGTCTTGGTCTGCCCCTGGAACTGCGGGTGGGGGACGCGCACGCTCACGACCGCCGTCAGCCCCTCGCGCACGTCGTCGCCGGTGGGGACGAGGTCCTTGTAGAGACCCGTCTTCTTGCCATAGGCGTTGAGGGTGCGCGTCAGGGCGGCGCGGAAGCCCGAGACGTGCGTGCCCCCCTCGGTGGTGGCGATGTTGTTGACGTAGCTGTGGAGGTTCTCGGTGTACTCGCCGGTGTACTGCATGGCGATGTCGAAGGACACGCCCTCCGCCTCGCCGACGATCGAGATCACGTCGGGATGGATGGCGTCACTGGAGCGGTTGAGCCACTCGACGTATTCCACGATCCCGCGCTCGTAGTGGTATTCCTCGGTCTGGTTGGTGGCCTCGTCGCGGAACTGGATGCGCACCCCCGAGTTGAGGAAGGCCAGCTCCTGGAGGCGCCGGGCGAGGATGTCCCAGGAGAACTTCGTCGCCGGGAAGATCTGCGGGTCGGGCTTGAAGGTGGTCTTCGTGCCGGTCCGGGTCGTGGTGCCGACGTCGCGCACCGGCCCCGTGGCGATGCCGCGCTCGTATTCCTGCTGCGAGAGATGGCCGTCGCGCGACACCTCCACCTCGCACCATTCCGAGAGGAAGTTGACGACCGTCACGCCCACGCCGTGGAGCCCGCCCGACGTCTGGTAGGCGCCCTTCTGGAACTTGCCGCCGAACTTGAGGACCGTCATCACCCCCTCGAGCGTGGAGACGTCGCGGTCCATCTCCTCCGAGAGCTGCGCGTGGCGCTCCACGGGGATCCCGCGGCCGTCGTCCTCGACCGTCACGCTCCCGTCGACGTTGACCGTCACGCTCACCTTCTTGGCATGCCCCGCCATGCACTCGTCGATCGAGTTGTCGACGACCTCGTAGACGAGGTGGTGCAGGCCGCGCGAGGTGTTGTCGCCGATGTACATGCCGAACCGCTCGCGCACGTGCTCGCGGTCGGAGAGGTGGAGCAGGTCCTCCGCGCTGTATCCGGGCTTGCCCTTCTCGTCGGCCATGCGGGTCTCCTCGGGGGTGTGGTGCGTCGTCGGCTCAGACGTCCGCCGTGCCGCCGGCCGGGGGCACGGCGTCGGGGAGGAGCCGGCAGCGGATGTCGGTGATCCCCTCGTCGGGGAGGAGTTCGGCCAGGCGCAGGAGCGTCTGGCGTTTGTGGAAGCCCATCTCCTGCACGAGCGCCGAATGGCTCACGAAGACCTCGAGCACGCCACGCCGCACCGTGCCGGCGCGCGACGCCTCCCGCAGCGTCTCCGGCGCGGCGCTGCGCCAGGCCTCCTCGAGGCTCTCGCCGGCCCGCTCGCGGTCCCATCCGGTGCGCGCAAGCAGGCGGCTCACGAGGCTGCCGATGGGGCGGGGTCCGCGGCCGGAATCGTCGGTGGGGGGCATGCGGGGTCCGCTTCGGGGCCGGGGGTCAATCGGCGGCCAACGGCATGATCACGTAGCCGTAGCCGTCGGCCGTCGTGCAGACGCAGGCGCTCTGGGCGTCGGTCAGTTCGACCACGACCGTCGTCGTCGGGTCGAGGACGCGGAGGAAGTCGGCGACGAAACGGGGATCGAGCTTGATGCGGACGGTGCCGCCGGCATGGTCGATCGGCAACTCGATACGGCTCTCGCCGCTCTCGGCCGACCGGCCGGTGAGGACGAGTTGCCCCGGCTCGAAGGAGAAGTCGACCCCCTTCGACTGCTCGCTCGTGACGATCGCCGCCTGCCGCACCGCCGCCAGGAACGGGCCCGCGACGAGATTCACGCGGATGGCGTCGGGGCGCGACGGGAAGACGTCGCGCCACCGCGGAAAGCGCCCCTCGACGAGACGCGATGAGACGGTGGTGGCCCCGCAGCGGAAGAGGATCTCGCTCGGGCGCACCGCCACGTGGACCGGCTGGTCGGCCGCGCCGAGCGACCGCTCCACCAGTTGCATCGCCCGCGCGGGCACGATCGGGGCGGAGTCGCCCGGCGCACCGCCGGTCACGCCGGCCGGGCCCTGCATCTTCGCCAGGCGCCGCCCGTCGGTGCCGACGGCGATCACCTGCCCGTCGGCCAGTTCCACGAGCACGCCGCCCAGGGCGTAGCGGCTCGACTCGTTGTCGGTCGCGAACACCGTGCGCCGCACGAGTTCACGCGCGAGCGACGCACTCAACTCGTGCCCGGAGCCCTCCGGGAAGCCGGCCACGGCGGGGAACTCGAGCGGATCCTCGGCGGGGAGCCGGAACTCGCTCCGCGGCGCCTTGACGATGGTGGCGGTGCCGTCGGTGTGGATGTCGAACACCGTCCCCGGGGCGCTCTCGCGGACGATCGCCGCCAGGCGACCGGCGGGGAGCAGGACCGCACCCGGGGCCGACGCCTCGACCCCCTCGATCGCGATCCGGATCCCGACCTCGAGATCGGTCGCCGACACCACCGCACCGGCCGTGTCGACGTCGAGCTTGACGTTGGTCAGCACCGGCTTCGGCGAGCGGGCCGGGACCACCGCCTGCGCGGCCTGGAGGGCTGCCAGAAGCGGTTCCCTGGCACAGCGGACTTTCATGCGGCACCTCTGCGGCGCGGGGCGGAGCCCCCACGGAAACACCCTGGGGAAACCCCCAATTTACCCGTTCGGAGGGCCCCGCACACCCCTGCCCCGAGGCACGGCCGCGCGGCGCATTCCAGCCCTCCGTACTGCTCCTCCTGAAATGAGAAAGGAAACCGGAGGAGCGCCAGGCACAGGAAGAACATCCGTAGGAAGAGCGCGGGCTCGAGGGGTGAACAGCCGTGCGGGAACGGGGGAGGGGGTGGCCTGAAACAGCCGGGAAAACCGCTGTCGTGACCCGAGAGCGGATGTCGGAAACCATGTCGGCAACGCGTCGGTGCCGGTGCCTTCGGCGTCGTGCCGGCCGCCAGCCGGGTGTCGGCAGGGCGTCGGGATGCTGCCCGGGGACGTGCCGCCGTGCGTCGCCGGGCGGAGGGTGGCGCGGTACGGACGGCGCCGCTGCCGGTCGGCGTCCCGGCAGCCGGGACGGTTTCCCCGGGCCGGGCCCCGGATACCGACAGCACCCGACACGCTCCGCCGGCGCCGGGGCGCCGAGCCTCGGGCGGCCCGGATCGACCGGGCACCCGGGTTTCTCACGGGATTCTCACCCCATCCTCATGCCGGCTGTCTACCTTCGACACCGCAACGACACGCGGCGCTACCGTGGGACTTCCCCCTGTCACTCTCGTGCACGCCAAGGACCATCCGGTCCTCGGGGACGCCCCTGCCTGGACGGTGTCGGAGGTGCAGTTCCACTACAGCGGCCCGCCGCAGGGCCACGGGCATGTCGTGATCACGCTGGTCCGTGACCAGAAGCGGCGCCGGATCGAGTTTCCGTCCGTCGCCGACTTCACGATGACGACGGCGTTCACCGCCGATCCCTCGCCGCTGAGAATCCTCGACGTCACCCACCTGCAGTGGAGTGGCGTGTCGGTGCGCGTGGAGTCGCAGTGCGGCGGTTTCGGATTCTGGGCGGCCGCGGCGAAGAGCGGACGCGCCCCCGCCGCGCCGCGGCACACGGGCCGGCGCCGGCGTCCGGCGGAGTGAGCGGGCGCGGCGGCGCCGGCCGCCGTGGATCGCGGCCGCTGACCGCGCGTCACCGATCCTCGGGTCAGGGGATCGTGAGTTCGAGCGCCCCGGAGCCGACCTTGACCTTGCGCTCGAGCGTGCCGCGCTGGAAGTCCTCGGGAATCTTCGCCAGCGCCGCGTCGGCGCCGTCGGCCTTCGCCGACTTCGCCACGAACCAGGCGTAGGGCCCGCCGATCGCCTCGCCGGAGAAAGCTCCGGAGGCATCCACCTCGAAGGCGGTCATGTGGCCGGCCGCCGTGGGCTGGAGCATGAGGGTGACGTTGCCGACGGGGGAGCCGTCGGCGCGCTTGAGCGTGCCGGTGACCTGCTGGGGCGCGGGGAGGGTGGCGGTGCCGCCCGACGAGCAGCCGCCGGCGGCCACGGTGGAGAGGGCCAGCGCGAGGCCGAGGACGAGCGCTTCATGGGGCACGCGGAATGGGGATCGCATGGGAGGGCTCCCGGGAGGCGGGGGGGGAAAAAAACGCCGACGATACCGGGGGGCAGGAGGCCCGCAGGCTTCCCGCCGCCCCGGCACCGTCGGGAGGGATCGCGGATCAGTCGAGGGTGACGTTCTGGCCGTCGGCGCAGCCGACGAGCCACTTCACGACCACGCCGTCGATGTCGTCGCTCACGTAGCGGACGGAGGCGTCGCCCATCGCCGCGGTGACGCCGCCGGGGTGGAACCCGAACGGCTCGTCGTTGGGACCGCAGTTGTTGATCGCCCAGCGGCACTCCGGCGGGCCGCCGATGGGCTGCTTGTTCTGGTTGATCCGCGCCAGCCGCGAGCCGAGCGAGTTGCTCGGGCCGGAGTAGCCGTTGGCGGCCGCATCGGGATCGGCCCAGGCGTACACGCGGCGTCCCCCCGGCGTGCCGGGCAGCGCCGTGCCGTAGGGCACCGGGTCGGCCGGGCTCTGCACCGGGCTGACGCGCGACGACATGGCGCCGAAGTTCTGCACCGAGGGATGGCAGCGGCTGGCGTCCTCGATCCACAGGAAGGTCTTGCTCGTGCCGTCGGTCACCTGCCCCATCCCCACGCCTTCGCAGGAGAGCATCGGCGCCACGACCTGCGCCAGCCACGCCGGCGAGCCGGCCGAGGGGGTGCGCATGCCGTAGGTCGCCGAGGAGGGATTGGCGTCGACGTCGGAGAGGGCGAAGACCATGTAGTCGATGCCGCCGTAGCCGTAGATCGGGTCACGGTCGCCGACCGGCGTCGACGGGCAGAGGAAGGTGTCGATCTTCGTCTTGGCCGCCAGCTGGCCGGCCGGGTGGGCCGGGTCGTCGTAGGAGAGCCCCTTGGCCTTGCGGTGCAGCAGCGCACCCGAGGCCGTCGTCCAGATGCCGGCGGCGTTCTGGGTGGCGCCGTAGGCGGTGAAGGGGTTGGCGGCGTGGTTGAACTGGTTGTAGACGTTCGCCTGCTCGATGTAGGGGAGGATCTGCGTGCAGATCGACTGGATGGTGTAGGTCGTGGTGCTCGAGCCGGTGGAGTCGCACTGCCCCGGCGAGGGCAACTTGCGGCTCGCCGACTCGAAGTTCATCACGCCCAGGCCGAGCTGCTTCACGTTGTTCATGCACTGACTGCGGCGGGCGGCCTCGCGCGCCGCCTGGACCGCCGGGAGGAGCAGCCCGACGAGCGTGCCGATGATCGCGATCACGACCAGGAGCTCGACGAGCGTGAACCCGCGTCGGGCGGACGGGGGGAAAGAACGCATGGGGGGGGATTCCTCGGGGAAGAAAGCGGGGGGAGGACGCGCCGCGGAGACCGCGGCAGGCTGCCGGGGGCTTCCACGACCGCCGCGGGGGAATCGCCCGCCACGGCATCCGCTCTTGTAGGGCGGGCCTGTCAGTCGGCCGTGAGCGGGGCGTGAGAATTGCGCGAGCGCGGCGGGAACCACCACCACGCCGCCGCCACCGCCGCGCCGAAGGCCGAGTAGGCGGCGACGAAGACCCATGGCGGCGCGTCGTGGTACAGCAGCCGCCCCACCCAATGGGCGATGCACGACCCCTCGTAGGTGACGTCGCCGGCGCGCTCGCGCAGCGCCATCTCGAGCGTCGTCAGCGGGCACTCCACGCCGCACCACGCCTGCACCACCACGACCGCGATCGCCGCCAGATGCAGCGCGCGGAAGCGCGGGTCGCGCACCGCCCCCCAGCCCGCCGCGCCGCCGGCGAGGATCGCCGCCAGGCCCAGGACCACGAACGCCGCCACGCCGGCGTGCAGCGTGAGGACTGCGTCGGCGAGGATTCCCGCGAGTGTGGCATCCATCGGGGCGGGCCGGGAGGGAAGGGGGGGGCGCCGGTCGGAGACGGTGGATTGTAGGCCTCCCCCCGGCGGCGCGGGGGCGGCGCCCGGCGGTCCGCGCCCCCCTCATTGATTCCGCCGCGCGGGCGCGAACAATTGGGCCCCGGCGGCACGGGGTCCGGCGACGTCCAAGCAAGGGGAGCGACACATGGCGGCGGGCAGGGGCGACGGGCGCAAGGTGCGCGTGGCGGTGGTGGGGCTCGGTTTCGGCGCGGAATTCATCCCCATCCACCAGCGCCACCCCCACGCCGAGCTGGTGGCGATCTGCCAGCGCTCGCGCGACAAGCTCGACCAGGTCGGCACGCAGTACGGCGTGGAGCGGCGCTACACCTCCTACGCCGACGTCCTCAAGGATCCCGACGTCGATTTCGTCCACATCAACTCGCCGATCCCCGACCATGCCCCGATGTCGATCGCGGCCCTCGAGGCGGGCAAGCACGTGATGTGCACCGTGCCCATGGCCACGAGCGTGGAGGACTGCAAGCGGATCGTGGAGCTCGTCGAGAAGACGAAGCTGCGCTACATGATGGCCGAGACGGTCGTCTACGCGCGCGAGTTCCTGTTCATCAAGGAGATGGCCGACCGCGGCGAGCTGGGCAGGATCCAGTTCCTCCAGGCGAGCCACCAGCAGGACATGGACGGCTGGCCCGACTACTGGCCCGGCCTCCCGCCGATGCACTACGCCACCCACTGCGTCGGGCCCTGCCTGGCGCTGGAGCGGAAGGACGCCGAGGAGGTGAGCTGCTTCGGGTCGGGGCGGATCCGCGACGAGCTCGTCGCCCGCTACGGCTCCCCCTTCGCGATCGAAAGCGCGCACGTCAAGCTCGCCCACAGCGACGTCGTGGCGCGGATCATCCGCTCGCTGTTCGACACCGCGCGGCAGTACCGCGAGAGCTTCGACGTCTACGGCTCGAAGAAGAGCTTCGAGTGGCAGCTCGTCGAGGGGGAGGAGCCGGTGCTCCACACCGCCAAGGTGCCGGAGCCGGAGATCCCGAAGCGCGTGCCGGTGCCCGATTTCGCGCGCCTCCTGCCGGAGCCGATCCGCTGCTTCACCACCGGCGGGGTGTACGACGCCGACGAGCACCAGCACCTGTCGTTCACGCAGGGGGGCGGCCACGGCGGCAGCCATCCGCACCTCGTCCACGAGTTCGTCTCGGCGCTCGTCGAGGGGCGCGATCCCTATCCCAACGCCCGGCAGAGCGCCAACTGGACCTGCACCGGCCTCTTGGCCCACGACTCGGCGATGCACGGCGGGGTGATCCGCCGGCTGCCGGAGTGGACGCTCAGCTCCTGAAGCGCCCGCGGCGCGGCTCACCCCCGCGGACGGTCGGACGCCGGGCCCGGCGCGGTGCCGCCGTGCGCCGGCGTCGGCTGGGCGTCGACGCGCCCGGCGAGGGCGAGGGTGAGTCCTCCGCAGATCCAGCCGGCCACGGCGTCGGAGCCGACGAACCACCAGGGCATCCCCGCCCACCGGCCGACCACGACCCCGCCGAGCGTGAGGGCCATGATCGCCAGCGCCTGGTAGCGCACCAGCGGCAGGTAGCGGCGCACGTCGGTGGAGAGGCAGACGAGCAGGCCCCCGTAGAACGCGCACAGCGCCGACACGGAACGGGCGAGGTACTCGGCGATCGGCGCCGCCGGGAATTCGCCGAGGCCGAGCCAGCGGTGCGTGGCGGCGATCCAGGCGCCGGGCATCCACAGCGGCACGATCGCCAGCAGGACGAACGCGCCGGTGGCCCGCAGGAGGCTGGCGAGGTGCCGCTCGGCATCGGGCGGCGGGGGGGCGGGCATCGGGAAGGCCTCCGAAGGCCTGCGTTATCCCCCCGGCGCCGGCGGCGGACAAGCCCCGCGGCCCCCCCGTGGAGACGGCGCCGCGGGCGCGCGGGGTGGGGTAGGATGAGCGGTCCGGCCCGGCCTTCTCCCGGGCCCCCGGAGAAGCCCGCATGCGTCCGCCCCGTGCCATGTCCGTGATCCGCCCGGCGCTCGTCGCCGTCGGCCTCCTCGTCCTCGCCGCCGCGCGCCAGGCCGCCGCCGCGGAGGCGCTCGAGCCGCCGATCCGGGTGCTGTTCCTCGGCGACCGGGGGCACCACGTCCCGGCCGAGCGCTTCGCCCAGCTCGCGCCGGTGCTCGCCGATCGCGGCATCGAGCTGGTGTGGACCGAGGACGTGGGGGACGTGAACCCCGCGAACCTCGCCCGCTTCGACGCCCTGGCGGTGTACGCCAACATCGACGAGCTCCCCGCCGCCGCCGAGGAGGCGCTGGTGGGCTTCGTGCGCGGTGGCAAGGGGCTCGTGCCGCTGCACTGCGCCAGCTTCTGCTTCCGCAATTCCGCCGTCTGGGTGGAGATGGTGGGGGCGCAGTTCCAGCGCCACGACGCCGGCGAGTTCCGGACCACGATCCTGGTCCCCGATCACCCGGTGATGGAGGGCTTCCAGGGGTTCTCGAGCTTCGACGAGACCTACGTCCACACGCGCCACAACCCGCGCGGCCGCACCGTCCTCGAGGAGCGCGTGGAAGGGGAGCACCACGAGCCGTGGACCTGGGTGCGCTCCGAGGGGAAGGGGCGCGTGTTCTACACCGCCTGGGGCCACGACGGGCGCACCTGGGGCCATCCCGGCTTCCACGCGCTTCTCGAGCGCGGCATCCGCTGGGCGGCGGGGCGCGATCCCGCCGCGGCCGGGCCCTACGTCGACCATCCCGCCATCACCCGGCTCCCCGACGACCTCGAGCCGTTCGCGTACGTGCCGGCCCGCGTGCCGGCCTACGACCCCACGGGGAAGAAGTGGGGCGAGCAGCTCGAGCCGGCCTCCGAGATGCAGGCGCCCCTGTCGCCGGAGGAGTCGCTCAAGCACGCCCGCGTGCCGGAGGGCTTCCACGCCGAGATCGTGGCCGCCGAGCCGGTGATCGCCGCCAAGCCGCTGTGCATGGCCTTCGACGCCTCGGGGCGGCTGTTCGTCGCCGAGAGCCTCGACTACCCCAACGAGCTCGTGCTGCCGGCCGACGGTCCCGGCCACGACCGCCTCGTGCGCCTCGACGACACCGACAGCGACGGCGTCGCCGACGCCCGGCACGTCGTGGCCGAGGGCCTCTCGATCCCCACGTCGATCCTCCCCCACGACGGCGGCTGGATCGTCGCGGCCGCGCCGCAGATCCTCCTCCTCGACGACCGCGACGGCGACGGCGTGACCGACGAGCGCCGCGTCCTCTCCTCGGGCTGGGGCACCGGCGACACCCACTCCGGCCCCAGCAACCTCACCTGGGGACTCGACGGCTGGGTCTACGGGATGGTGGGCTACTCCGGCTTCGACGGCGAGGTGGGCGGGGAGCGCGTGCGCTTCGGCGCCGGCTTCTTCCGCTTCCTCCCCGACGGCTCGCGGCTCGAGTTCCTCCGCAGCACCAACAACAACTCCTGGGGCTTCGGCTTCAGCGAGGAGGGGCTGGTGTTCGGCTCCACGGCCAACGGCAACCCCAGCGAGCACATGCCGCTGGCCAACCGCGTCTACGAGCGCGTGCGCGGCTGGAGCGCCACCACGCTCGGCGGGATCGCCGGGACGCCGAAGATGGAGCTCGCCCCGCGCGCCGACGGCTCCCCGGCGCCGATCCGGCAGGTGGACCATTTCGGCCGCTTCACCGCCGCCGCCGGCCACCGGCTCTACACGGCGCGCGACTACCCGCGCGAATACTGGAACCGGGCGGCCTTCGTCTGCGAGCCCACCGGCCACGTCGTCGCCACCTTCCAGCTCACGCCGCGCGGCGCCGGCTTCTCCTCGCGCATGGCCTGGAACCTCCTGGCCAGCGACGACGAGTGGTCGGCGCCGATCGCCGCCGAGGTGGGCCCCGACGGCCAGGTGTGGGTCATCGACTGGTACAACTACATCGTCCAGCACAACCCCACGCCCGCCGGCTTCGAGAACGGCCGGGGCAACGCCTACGAGACGCCGCTGCGCGACAAGACGCACGGGCGCATCCAGCGTGTCGTCCACGGGGAGACGGCGGCCTGGGCCTTCCGCGACCTTGCCGCGGCCGACGCCGCCGGGCTGGTGGCGATGCTCGCCGACCCGAACCTCTTCTGGCGCTCACGCGCCCAGCGGGCCCTCGTGGAGCGGATCGCGCGCCTCGATCCGGCCGCCAAGGCGGCGGCGCTCGAGGATGTCACGCCGCGGCTGGTGGCCCTGGTCAAGGGGCGCGCGGTGGACGCGATCGGGCTCGATCCCGGCGCCATCCACGCCCTGTGGACGCTCCACAACCTCGGCCTGCTCGGCGAGTCGGCCGACGTCGTGGTGCTCGACGCGGCGCGCAAGGCGCTCGCGCACCCCTCGGCCGGCGTGCGGCTCAACGCCCTCAAGGTGCTCCCGCGAGACGAGGCGACGCTCGTGGCCTGCGACCGGGCCGCGATCGACGCCGACGCCTCGCCGCTGGTGCGGCTCGTGCTGGCGGAGGCGCTCTCGGAGTTCCCCGCCGCGGATCTCGCCGGCGGCCTGGTGCTCCGGCTCCTCCGCGATCCGCGCACCCTCGCCGATCCGATCCTCGCCGACGCCGCCACCGCCGCGGCCGCCGTGCAGGCGGGCCACGTCCTGCCCGCGCTGCTCGAGGCCGATCGGGCGGCGGGGCTGGGCGCCGCGGCGCTCTTCACGGGCCTGGTGGCGGCCGAGGACCCGCCCTCGCCGCGCCTCCTCGAGATCGTGGGGCGCGTCGCCGAGCACGTGGCGCGCGGCGGCG
>CAISKG010000493.1 GCA_903885855.1 uncultured Planctomycetaceae bacterium | reverse complement strand
GGCGACGCCGCGGCGGACGCCGCGACCGGCGGGCCTGCGGACCGCTCGACGGCCGCGTCGCCGAGCCGCGGAGGCGCGAGGCGCACCAGGCGGGCCCCGAGCAGGCCGTAGTCGGCGGGGCTGCAGGAGAGCACGATGATCTGCAGGCCACGCCGGGCGCCCAGATCGAGGACGCGCTGCACGCCGCGGAGCCGCTCCGGGTCGGTGTTCACGAAGGCGTCGTCCAAGATCACCGGCAGGCAGCCGTCGGCGCCGTCGTCGGTGGCCAGGATCTCGGCCATCGCCAGCCGACAGGCGGTGGCCACCTGTTCGCGGGTGCCGCCGCTGAGACTCCCGAACTCGAAGGCCATGCCGCCGATCGACGTCCGGGCCACCGTCAGATCGGCGATCCGCCCGCCGCCGACGCTCACCGTCGCCCGGCTGCCGGGGCCGTACAGCGCTTCGAGGTAATCGCCGATCCTCTCCCGCAGCGGTTCTGCGAAGCGCTCCGCCAGCGTGTCGCGGCGCCGTTCGAAGCGCTCGCGGAGGAGGTGCACGGCCCTGGCACGCCGCTCGATCTCGGCGTGCCGTCGCCCGGCGATCTCGAGGCGCGCCTCGGCCATGGCCTTGGCCTCGTGGAGATCGCCGACACCGGCCTGCAGGAGGCGGCCCCGGGCCTCGGCCTGGCGCTGCGTGGCCGCGTCGATCTCGTTCCTGGCTTCGCGGGCCGAACGCTGGCACCGTTCCTGGTCGGCGCGGACGCCGTCGGGCCGCAGGCCGGCGAGGGCACGCTGCGTCTCGACCACCGCCTGGGCGGCCATCCGCTTGGCGTCGGCCCGGCGCTCGAGCTCGTCGCGGCGATCGGTGCCGTGCTGCTCCTCGAGCGTCGTGCGCCGCCCCTTCTGCTCGTCGATCTGCCGTCGCTGCTGGGCGAGCCCGTCCTCGAGCGTGCGCTGCTCCTCGGCGAGCGCCTCCGATTCCTTCCGGAGGGCGGCGTCGGCGTGCCGCGCATCCTCGAGGCACCCGGCCGCGGTGTCGCTGCGGCCATCGGCCGCGGCCCGGGCCGCGGCGAGGGCGGCGTCGTCGGCAGGGCGGAGGAATCCGGCCGGGGCGCGGCGGGCGATCTCGGCCTCGATCGACGCGATCTCGGCGTCCAGTTTTTCCAGTCGTCCTTCCACCTCGTCGCCGCCGAGGCCTTCGATGGCGGCCCGGTGTTCGCGTTGCTTCGATTCCGCCGCCACGCGCTCGGCGAGCGCGCGCCCGGCGGCCGCGGCGTCGCCGAGGCCCAGGGGGGCGAGGTGCTTGGCCAGATCGGCCTCCAGCCGGGCCACCTCGATCCGCAGGTCGGCCAGCGACCGCCCGCCGCCGGGCGTGACGCGCAGCAGCGTCCCCGGGCCGAGGGCGATTTCCGTGGGCTCCAGCAGCGTCGCGGTCTCGCCGGCGCCCACGCGCCGGCCGTCGATGGTCAGCCCCGCGGCGGCGTCGATCACCTCCACGCCGGTGGCGATGGCGCGCATCGCGCCGCGCTTCGAGCCGAGATCCCGCTCGAGGCCCTCGAGCCGCGTCACGATCGCCGCGTCGATGGGCGGCAGGTCGCGCAGATCGCGGTCCAGGCGGAGAATCGCCGTGCGGAGCGCGCGGA
Source organism: uncultured Planctomycetaceae bacterium (assembly GCA_903885855.1). Lineage (GTDB taxonomy): Bacteria > Planctomycetota > Planctomycetia > Pirellulales > UBA1268 > QWOP01. Next base: position 6,599 of record CAISKG010000493.1, on the reverse strand, counting down.
TCCTGTCGGCGGCGGCGACGAGTTCATCGCGGTGCCGGTGGAGGGTCGCCGCCTCGGCGATCCGGCCGAGGAGCTGCACCTCCTCGGCGGCCGCCTGCTGTTCGGTGATGGCCCGCGCCACGTCGGCGGCGGCGGCGGGCAGCCTCGCCTGGACGTCGCGCAGGCGGTCGCGTGCGGCGGCGAGGGCCCGCTCCTGCGGCTCGATCTCCCGTGCGAGGGTGGCGATCTTCGTCTCGATGTCGCGGATCTGCTCATCCCCCTGGGCGAGAAGGTCGTAGCGTGCCGCCGCGTCGCGCTCCGCGGCCAGCTCCTTGCCCAGGGCCGTCTCGAGCGCCGCGATGCGCTGGAGCGTCGCATCCACCCGGCCGAGCTCCTCCTCGGCGGCGCGGCGGACCTCGCGGGCGGCCTGGATCGCAGCCTCGCCGTCGAGGATGGCGTCGGCCGCGGCGCGGAGCCCGTCGAGCTGCGCCCGCATGCGTTCGGCATCGCCGCGGGCCTCGTCGAGGGCCACGCGGGCCTCGTTGAGCGCGGATCCCTTCTTCACGCCGCGCTCGCCGTAGGTGGCCGCATCCTCGGCGACGATCCGGCAGAGGACGCGATCGTCGAGATCGGTCTGGGCGGTGGTTCCGCCGGCGAGGCTGCCCAGCCGACGCTGCAGGTCGCCCGCCGCCCGCCCCAGGGTGCCGGCGACGGTCGGATCCTCCCCGGCCGTCCCCTGCCAAACCCACAGATGCGACCACAGCTCCGCCGGCCGCGCCGTGGCGTCGTCGTCGACGCCCAGCAGGCGGCGCAGCCGCTCCTCGGCCTCGTCGCCGTCGTGCCGCGTGCCGCAGGCGGCGCGGACGAGCGTCGCCGTCGAGCCCTGCGCCCCCTTGAACACCTTCCGCAGGGTCCAGGCCGACCCCGCGACCTCGAACTCCACGATCACCTCGGGCGCGCCGGAGTGGTGGCGCGGGCGGATCCGCTCCAGACCCACGGTCGACTTGAAGCGGAAGAACAGCGCCCGGTGGATCGCCTCGACCAGGGTGCTCTTCCCCGCCTCGTTGGGCCCGCCGATGACGGTGCGCTGCGGATCGAAGTCCACGCGCACCTCGTGGTGGAGGCGGTAGTTGCGCACGGTGGCCGCGACGAGCCTCATCGCTCCCCCTCCTCGCGGATGTACCCGTGGAGCATGGCGAGGGCGGTGCCGGCGATCGCCGCATCCTCGCCGCCGGCGGCGAGCGTCTCGACGAGCTCGGCGGTCACGTGGGCGATGAGCGGATCGTCGGAGCGGCGCAGGGCCTCGATCTCCTCTTCGGTGGGGGCGAGCGTCACCTCGCGCACCAGCCGCAGGTCGAGGAGGCGCGCCTTCCACGTGGCGAGGACACGATCGAGCCGTGCGTGTGCCGCGAGGCCCAGGCTGCCGCCGAGCGTCACGTCGACGAGCGACTGCTGCGCGCCGTGGCCCGCCGTCAGGGAGTCGAGCGTGCGGTCGAGGAGCTCCGGACCACCGTCCTCGGAGAAGGTCTGCGCGTGGGCGAGCCACAGGGTGCGGCCGTGCGGCAGCGCCTCGACCACCGGCGTGCCGCCGCGCGTGGCGGTGACGCACGCCACCCGTCCGGTGAGCTGCCCTGGCCGGGGAAACCGGTCGGTCTCGTGGCTCCCCGCGTACCAGGCCTTGCCGCCGGCGTGCACGAAGCCGTGCCAGTCGCCGAGCGCGACGTAGTCGATGGCGTCGGCGGGGAGGTGGGCCAGATCGATGAAGTTGGGCTGGCCGGAGAGATCCTCGTCGTCGGTCTCGCCGCTGAAGTCGACCGTCGAGCCGTGGGCGACGACGATCCGGGGGCGGGCGTCGAGCGTGCCGAAATCGAGGTCGGCGATCCAGCGGCAGGGGTCGCTCGACGTGTGCCGGCGGTGGAGGGGGCAGGGGAGGAGGATCGCGCCGTCGGTCTCCACCGGAGCCTCGTCGAGGAGCACGTGGAGGTTGGGGGCGCGCTCGCGGCATTCGCCGCGGAAGTGCGGCTGGTCCCACACGCACTCCGGCCCGCCATGGTCGTGGTTGCCGGGAATGGCGTACACCGGCACGCCGATCGCCGCGATCGCGTCGCAGGCCGCCGACACCGTCGCCGGGGTGGGGCGGTTGGAGTCGAAGAGGTCGCCGGCCACGACGACGAACTCCGCCCCGCGCGCCCGCACCACCTCGCCCATGCGGCGCACGGAATCGAGGCGCTGCTGCCGGAGGCGCGCCCGGCTCTCGGCGTCGGCGACGCGCGAGAAGGGCTTGCCGAGCTGCCAGTCGGCGGTGTGGAGGAAGGTGCTCATGGCGCACCATGATGCCGCGCCGGCGCCGGGAAACGCTACGGATGCCGGCGTGCCGTGGGGCTTTTGCGCCCCGCGGGCGTCCCCGGAGCACCGGTCGCGGGGCAGGCGGATGGCGATCGCGGAGGGCCGTGCGGTGCCCGAACCGTCGAAGTAGAATGGACGGGTTTCCCGCCTTCCGGACCACCCCGACGGCGGATCCGAACTTCCCGACTCACGGGCGCCGCGCGCATGCCAGGGCTGAATCGCCTCAGCATCCAGTCGAAGATGATCCTGCTGCTGCTGGCCGTGAGCCTGGCCTGCATCGGCGTCATCGCCTGGATCGGCTACTCGTCGGGCAAGGCCTCGATCGACCGGGAGATCGAGCAGCGGCTGACGGCGCTGCGCTCGGCGAAGACCACCACCCTCCAGACGATGCTCGACACGCTGCGCGAGCAGGTGCTCGCCATCTCCGACCGGCCGAGCACGGTCGACGGCATGCGGGCCCTGCGTGAGGCCTACCGGGGGCTGGCCACGGCCCGGCTGTCGCCCGACCAGCTCGCCGCCCTGCGCCGCTTCTACGCCGACGACTTCCTCCCGAAGCTCGCCGCAGCCACCGACAGCGAGCCGGCGGTCGAGTCGTATCTCCCCGCGGGCCCGGCGGCGGCGTACCTCCAATACCACTACATCGCCGGCAATCCGCATCCGTACGGCCAGAAGCAGGATCTCGCCACGGCGGCCGACGACACCTCCACCTACGCCGCCGCGCACGAGGCGTTCCACAAGATCTTCGCGCGCGCGGTGAAGCTCTACGGCTTCGAGGACATGATGCTCGTCGACGCCGACTCGCTCGACGTCGTCTACGCCTACCAGAAGACGACGGAGCTCGGCACAAGCTTGGAAGACGGCCCGTACGCCGGCTCGCAGATGGCGACGAAGGCCCGCGGGCTGCGGGGGCAGCGGGATCGCGACGACTTCCGGATCGCCGATTTCGAGCCCTACCGGCCGAGCCTCGGCCGGCCGATGAGCTTCGTCATGAGCCCGATCTTCGACGGCCCACAGATGATCGGGATCCTCGTGCTGCAGTTCCCGATCGACGACTTCAGCCGCGTCATCACCGGCAACTACGGCTGGGCCGACGAGGGCTTCGGCCGCACCGGCGAGTGCTACCTGGTGGGGCAGGATCGCACCATGCGCAGCCGCAACCGCTTCATGCACGAGGACGCGGGGACGTTCCTCGAGACCCTCGCCGAGGCCGGCGTGGCGAAGGAGACGATCCGGCGGATCGAGCGCCAGGGCACGGCGATCTGCCTGCTGCCGGTCGAGACGCCGAGCGTGACCGAGGCCCTCCGCGGCCGCTCGGGCCTGATGCGCACGATCGACTACCGCGGCGCGCCGGTGCTCAGCGCCTACGGTCCGGTGGAGGTCGATTCGCTGCGCTGGGCGCTTCTGGCCGAGATGGACCAGGACGAGGCCGACGAGCCGATCCGGTCCTTCGGCAGCACGGTGCTCCGCGTGGCCAGCGGGCTGGCGGTGGCCTCGACGCTGCTGGCTCTCGCCTGCTCCTACCTCCTCACGCAGCCGCTGCGCGTCCTGGCCCGGGCCGCCCAGCGGCTCGGGGCGGGCGACAGCGACGTGCGGGTGCCGGTCACGAGCCTGGACGAATTCGGCCAGCTCGGCGAGGTGTTCAACGAGATGTCGGCGAGCATCAAGGAGCAGCGGGAGAAGCTCGAGGCGCAGGTCCGCGAGAACCAGGAGCTACTCCTGGCCATCCTGCCCGCCTCGGCCGCGGCCCAGCGCCGCGACGGCGACGAGAGGGCGAGCCGGGAGTTCGCCGACGTGTCGGTGCTCTTCGCCGAGGTGCTCGGGATGGAGGCCTTCGGCGACCGCGTCGGCGAGGCCCGGGCGCTGGCCCTGCTCGGCGACCTCGTGGCCGCGATCGACGAGGCGGCCGAGGAGTGCGGCATCGAGAAGGTGAAGACGATCGGCGGCTCCTACCTCGCGGTCTGCGGCCTGTCGGTGACGCGGCCCGACCATGCGCGCCGCATGGTGCAATTCGCGCAGGCGATGGACCGGATCGTGGCGATGTTCAACCGCGACCACGACGCCGGCCTGCGGCTGGCGGTGGGGATCAACTCGGGGCCGGTGGTGGGGGGCGTGGTCGGCCGCCGGAAGTTCCTCTACGACCTGTGGGGCGACACCGTCACGATCGCCAAGCGTCTGGCCGCCGGCCGCGATGCCGCGATCCGGGTCACGGCGCCGGTGCGCGAGCGGACGGGCGACGCGGTCGTCTTCAGCGGGCCGGTGAGCGTCGAGCTCGAGGGCCGCCCGGCCATCGAGGCCTGGACGGTGGGGGCGTGAACGCCATGCAGGGGCCGTTCGACCTCGAGATCGCCCGCCAGATCCCGAACTTCTGGCCCGCCGTGCTGCTGGCGGTGGGCTTTCCGGCGGTGCTGCTGCTCCTCAACGAGGCGATCTCGCTGTGCGACCGTCGCGGCCTCGGGGTGGCCCGCTCGCTGCGGGCCTTCCGCACGCTCGTCGCCCCGGCGCTGGCGCTGGTGGTGTTCGTCACGGCGGTCCTCGAGATGCCGATGGACAGCGCGGCGAGCCGCGTCTCGGAGACGCTGTTCTGGGTGGTGGTCCTCTACGCCATCCTCGGCCTCTTCAACGACCTGTTCTTCGGCCTCGCCGGCACCGGCTCCTGGCGGGAGCGGATGCCGACGTTGTTCCGTGACCTCGTGCGCGCGATCCTCGTGGCCGTCGGCGGGCTCGTCATCTATTCGAAGGTCTGGGGGCAGGAGATCGAGGGGGCGCTGGCGGCGCTGGGGGTGGGCTCGATCGTGATCGGTCTGGCCCTGCAGGAGCCCCTGGGCAACCTCGTGTCGGGGCTGATGCTCCTCTTCGAGCGGCCGCTCAGCGTGGGCGACTGGGTCGAGGCGGAGGGGGTGAAGGGGAAGGTCACCGAGATCAACTGGCGGAGCGTGCGGATCGAGACGCCCACCCGCGAGCAGCTGATCGTGCCGAACGTCTCGCTCTACAAGTCGGCCTTCAGCAACCTCTCGCGGCCCACCACGCTCCGCACCGACTTCCTCGAGATCGGCTTCAGCTACGACGACCCGCCGAACCGGGTCAAGCAGGTGATGCTCGAGCTGCTGCAGTCCACGCCCGGCGTGCTCGCCGACCCGCCGCCGGCGGTGCGGACGGTCGGCTACGCCGACTTCTCGATCACCTACCGGCTCCTCTTCACGGTGGCCCGGCAGGAGGACGTGGGCGTGACCCGCGACCAGATCCTGACGCGGCTGTGGTACGCGGCGCGGCGCGCCGATCTCACGATCCCCTACCCGATCGCGTTCGAATACGGCCCGGGCGAGACGGCCGGCCGGCCGCCGCGGAGCGTCGCCGAGCTGCTGCAGGATCACGCCCGCTTCAAGCCCGCGGCCGAGGGCCAGCGAGCGCCGCGGATCGTCGAGTTCGCCGCCGGGGAATCGATCCAGCCGGTGGGGGAGCGTTTCCACGGCTTCGCCCTCGTGGTGGAGGGGCGCGCGAGCCTGCACACGACCGACCCCGCCGGGCGGACCACCGCGGTGGGCGAGATCGGCCCCGGCGAGTGCTTCGGCGACCAGCTTGCCACCGGCGGGGGCGCCGGCGACGTGGGGATCGTGGCGCTGGAGGATCTGAAGGCGATCGTCTTCGATCCGACGGTGATCGGAAAACTCCTCGAGCGCTCTCCGGGGCTGGCGGCGGAGATCGGCGACGCCGTCGAGTCGCGCCGCCAGGCGGTGCGGGCCGCCCGAGGGGGGCGCTAGCTGTCCGTGGAAAAAGTCATCCATGACCTTTTTCCACGTGTGGGCACCCCGAAAAAGCCGAGGTTTTTCACGGGTGCCTGCCGCCGCATCCGGCGGCGGATCACTTGGTCCACAGCCGGCTAGGGCGCTGGCGCGGGCCCCGGCGGAGGCACTGGTAGACTCGGGCCCCGCCGCCCACGGATTCCCGCCCGCGGCGGCTCTGGCGCGCCCGATCCCCCTCCCGAAAGACGCCCTCCGTGCGCAGGTTTCCCATCGCGTGTGTCATCGCCGCCGTCACCGTCGCGTTCTGCGCGGCGAGGAGCGATGGGAGTGAGCCCCCGCCGGGCGTGCCCGATCTCACCCGCGGCGGCACCGTGCCGGGCGGCGTGCGGCACGACTGGAACCTCGGCCCGACGGGGCTCCGCGGCTGGATGCACTGCGACACGCTGGTCACCAAGGACGCGCGGCAGATCCTCGTGACCCGCGTGGACGAAGGCTCCCCGGCCGACGGCCTCGTCCGGGTCGGCGACGTCATCC
>CAISKG010000492.1 GCA_903885855.1 uncultured Planctomycetaceae bacterium | reverse complement strand
CTCGCTCGAGTTCGAGGACCACCGGCGCTACGTGCCCGGCGACGACCCGCGCCACATCAACTGGCAGGCCTCGGCCCGCAGCGGGGAATACACGCTGAAGACGTGGCGCGAGGAGGTGTCGCCGCGCATCGATCTGCTCCTCGACCATTCCCCCTCGATGTTCCTTCTCGACACGAAGGCGCGGCGCACCTGGGAGCTGGCCTACTTCCTCGTCGAGGCGGCCCTCCGCGCCGGGGGCCACCTGCGGATCGTGCGCCTCGCGCGCGACGGCGGCGCCGCGGAGGAGGTGCCGCTGGAGCGCGTTCTGGCCCACGCCTGGCCCGAGCCCGCCCCCTCCGCACGGCCCACCGCCCTGGCGCCGGCGATCGCCCGAGCGCGGCTCCGCGCCGGGTCGCTGCGGGTCGTGGTTTCCGACCTCCTCGACCCCGCGGCGCCGAGCGAGGCCGCGGGGCTGCTCGTGGCCGGCGGGGGCCGGGCGATCGTCCTGGCCCCCTTCGCGGCCGCCGAACGCGATCCGGACTGGGCGGGGAGCGTCGACTTCGAGGACTGCGAGAGCGGCATGCGGCGGCCGGCCGAGGTGGACGACGCCATCCTCGCCCGCTACCGGGAAGCCTGGACGCGCCACTACGACGCCTGGCACGACGCCTGCGCGCGGCGCGGGATCGGCATGGCGCGGGTCGGCGACGGGGGCACGTTCCTGGAGGCGCTGCGCGCCGAGGCGATCCCGGCGGGGGTGATCGAGGCGGGCTGAGGACTCGGGCGGGAGACGCGGCGTGGGGATCGTGTTCGCCAATCCGTGGGGGCTCGCGGCGCTGGCCGCCGTGCCGGCGCTCGTGGCGATCCACTGCCTCCGGCGCCGCTCGCGCCAGGTGCGCGCGAGCACCCTCTTCCTCCTCGACCATGCCGCCCCCCGCCCCACCGGCGGCACGCGTCTCGACCGCTTCCGCCAGAGCCTGCCCTTCTGGATGCAGCTCCTGGCGATCCTCGCGGCCACCTGGCTCCTCGCCGAGCCGCGCTGGATCCGGGCCGACGCCCGGCAGACCGTGAGCGTGGTCCTCGACGGCTCGGCGTCGATGGCGGCGGGGCTCGCGGAGACGAAGCGGGCGCTGGCCGCGGCGCTTGCACGCGTGGCGCGCGGCGCGGCCCGCACCGACTGGCGGCTCCTCGAGACCGGGCCGCGGCGCGCGCCGCTCCACGCGGGCGACCGTCTCGACGGGCTGCTCGAGGCGCTCGACCTGTGGCGGCCCTCGCAGGGATCGCACGACTTCCGCCCCACGCTCGCCGTCGCCTCGTCGCTCGCGCCGGCCGGGTCGGGCATCGTCGTGCTCGTCACCGACCGGCCCGTGGAGGTGCCCGCCGGGGTGGCCGTGCTCTCGGTGGGCCGGCCGCTCGACAACGTGGGCATCGCCGGCGCCGACTGCCGCGTCGGCGGGGAGGACGACACCGCGGCGGCGGGGCCGCGCTGGCGGGCGCTGGTCACCAACCACGGCGCGACGGCCGCCGTGCGCACCCTGACGGTGCTTGCGGGCGGCCCCGACGGGCTGCCGGAGACCCCGGCCGCGGTGCCGTCGCCGCTGACGCTCGCGCCGGGGAGCACGGAGGCGCTCGAGGGCCCCTGGCCGGCCGGGGCGACTCGGCTGCTGCTCGCCCTCGATGCCGACCGCTTCCCGCTCGACGACCGGGCGCCGCTGGTGCTCCCCCGGCCGCGCACGGTGCGGGTCGCCCTCCGCGAGGGCACGCCGGCGGGCGAATGGCTCGCGCGGGCGGTGGCCGCGGCCGGAGACGTCGTCCCCGCCGCCGACGTCTCCGCGGCCGACATGGTGATCGAGGTCGCGGGCAGCGAGGGCACGCTCCCGGCGGTGCAGATCGCCCCGGCGCCGGAGGACGACGCCGGGGCCGCCGCCGGCCTCGATCCGGAGCCGCCGGCGGCCACCGACGAGGCGCTCGTGCGCGATCTGGCCTGGGCGGGGCTCCTCACCGGCCCGTCGCGCATCGCCGCTGCCGACGCCGGCGACCAGGTGCTCCTCTGGAAGGGATCGCGGCCACTGGTGCTCGTGCGCACCTCGATCCGGGCCGACGGCGCGGTGCGCCGGGCGCTCGTCCTCGGCTTCGATCCCCGGGGCACGAGCGCCGAGCGCCTGCCGGCGCTCGTGGTGCTGCTGGCCCGTTGGGTGGAGCGCGTGCGCGACGGGATCGATCCGGCCGGCGCCGATCGGGGCTGGGCGGCCAACGTCGAGACCGACCAGGCGCTCCCCCTCCCCGCACGTCCCCTGCGCCTCGAGGTGACGCCGACGGCCGAGGGGGCCGCCCCGCGTGAGGAGCCCTTCGCCCGGCGCGCCCCGCACGAGACCTCCTTCTTCACCGTCCGCGACGGCGACGGCGCGCGGCTCGTCTCGGGGGCGGCGCTGGGGCTCGATCCGCGCGAGGGGGATTTCCGCGACGCCGCGCCGGTCGACACCCTCGCTGGCCTCGAGCGCGAGCGGGCGCTCGTGCAGTCGGTCGCCGATCCCTGGGCGCCGGGGTGGATCGCGCTGGTGGCGGTGGCACTGCTGGCCGCCTGGGCGCGCTCCACCGCCGGCGCCGCCACCCCCCGGGGGACCCGCTGATGCGCTTCCTCGCCCCCCACTGGCTCCTCCTGGTGCCCTTTCTCGCCGCCGTGGCCTGGCAGTGGCCGGGCCTGCGGCTCACGCGGCCCCTGCGGGCGCTCCTGCTCCTGGTGCTCGTGCTCCTCCTGGCCGGCCCGGAGATCCGCCGCCATTCCGACGGCCTCGACCTCTGGATCCTCGTCGACCGCTCCGAGTCGGCCGACGAGACGCTCGCCCCGCGCCTCGGCGAGTGGGAGGAGATCCTCGCCGCGGGCCGCTCCGCCGACGACCGGCTCTTCGCCGTCGACTTCGCCGACTCCGCCGTGACCCGCGGCGCCGTCCTCCGCGCGGGGGCCGGGGGGACGGACTTCGCCGGCCCGCGCGGCGCCACACGCCTCCCCAGCGCCGCGCGCCACGCCCTGGCGCAGGCCTCGCCGGACCGCTCGGCGCGGCTCCTGGCCCTCACCGACGGCCACTCCACGGAGTCGCTCGACGGCCTGGCCGAGGAGCTGCGCGCCCGCGGGATGGCCCTCGACCTGCGCCTGGCCGCCGAAGACCACGTGGCCGGTCTCGGCCGCGGTGATCGCCGCCTCCATCGTCTCGAGGTCGCGGAGCTCGCCCACGAGGATCACGTCGGGATCCTGCCGCAGG
>CAISKG010000491.1 GCA_903885855.1 uncultured Planctomycetaceae bacterium | reverse complement strand
GTCCTTCCGGCCGACTTTCGGACGCGCGATCGTGGTCGCTGGAGCGCTCGTCGCGGCGCTCCCGGCCGGCCGGAGCGTCGCCGACGAGCCCCCGGAGGCGACGGCCGACCATACTCGGGAGGCGACGGCCGACCACACTCGGGAGGCGAAGGCCGACCACACTCCGGAGGCGACGGCCGAGCCCGACGCCCCCGATCCCCACCCCGATCTGCGTCGGCTCTCCCCGCGGGAGGAGGTGTGGATCGATCTGGCCGCCAAGCGCGTCGTCGTGGGGGGCCGGGTGGCGCTCGACCGGGGCGTGCTCGAGTTCTTCGCCTGCCCCAAGGAGACCAAGGAACACGAGTCGGTCGTGGCGGTGAACTCCAGCGCCAGCCTCGTCCATGCCGCCCTGCTGGCCATCGGGCTCGAGCCGGGCAAGCCGGTCTCGTTCGATCCCGAGTACGCCCCGGCCTCCGGCCCGCGGATCCGCGTCAGGATGCGCTGGACCGACGCCGAGGGGCACCCCCGCGAGGCCGACGCCCGGTCGTGGATCCGCGACACCCGCAGCGGCGCCGCGCTCGAGACGGACTGGGTCTTCGCGGGGAGCGTGTTCTGGAAGGACCCGGCCGACGGCCGCGAGTACTACCAGGCCGACGGCGGCGACCTGGTGTGCGTCTCCAACTTCCCCACCGCCATGCTCGACCTGCCGATCGAGAGCTCCCAGTCGAACGAAGCCCTGTTGTTCGAGGTCTTCGAGGGACGCGTGCCGCCGCGGGGCACGCCGGTGGAGATGGTTCTCGGCGCGATCGACGACGGCCCCGAAGCGGTGCCCTGAGCGGCGCGCGGCCGGTCAGCCCGCGCCGGTGCCGACGAGGCAGTGGTCGAGGATCCGCGCCGCGTCGGCCACGTACCCGGTGTAGAACGGCCCGAACTCGGCGTACCGCGCGCTCGCCTCGTCGAAGCGCATGGTGTAGACGATCTCCTTGAGGAAATCGGGGTGCCGCGCCCACAGCGTCACCCCCCATTCCCAATCGTCGAGCCCGACGCTGACGGTGATCAGCTGCGAGACGCGGCCGCCGAACGACATCCCGGTCCTCCCGTGCTCGGCCATCAGCCGGCTGCGCTCGGCGGGGGGGAGGGTGAACCAGTTCTCGCCGGTCTCGCGCTTCTTGTTCATGGGATAGAAGCAGGCGTTGGGCCAGGGGGGGAGATCGGGCTCCAGCCGCGCGCGGCGCATCGCCCCCTCGCGGGCCGCGTACCCCTGCACCTTGGCCTTGTAGGTGGCGCTGTCGGGGCTCTCCCCCTCCTCCACCAGCCGCCGGCCGTACTGCTCGGCATCGGGCACGTACTCGCTGACCTCGGTGAGGCCGATGAACGACCACGACGGCACCAGGGCCGTGCCCAACGGTCCGGCGAGGAGGCGCTGGTGCAGGTGGTCGACCACCAGCGGATCGGGATCGAGGGCCATGACGGCGAAGTCGGCCTTGTGGCCCGGCACGATCCAGGTCTGCAGACGCGTCGGGGCGCCCGGCGCGGCCGGGTCGAGGACGGCGCCGACGTGGGCGCGGCCGGCCGCGATCGTGGCCGGGGAGAGCCCGGCCAGCGCCGTGCGGTCGAAGCGGTAGAAGAGGTGGCTGCAGTGCCATCCCTTCTCGGGGCGCGTCGATTCGGTGGTGCCGTGGGCTCCGTGGGCCGCGTGGGGAGGACGGCCGGCGGCGGGGGGATCGTGTGACATGGTCGTGCGGGGGAGCGGTGGGGGTGAACCATCGGGCGGGGGAGGGGCGGACGCCAGGCGGAGTCTACGGGGGGCGGCAGCGTTCCCCAAGGCGGCGGGCGGCACGGCGCTCGCCTCCCCCGCCATGAACGCGGTAGACTCCCGTGACGGGGCCGACGGCGCGCCATCGCTGCCGCACCACCCGAGGGGAGCCACTGCCATGGGACAGGCGATCGTCGATCCGCAGGAGCTGCGCCGCTTCGCGGCGCGGCTGCGTCATTTCAGCACCGAGGTGATGGCCCAGATGCAGACCGTGCAGCGGCAGTTGGCCGCCCTCGGCTCCACCTGGCGCGACGGCGAGCATCAGAAATTCAGCGAGGAATTCGAGCAGCAGCTCAACCAGTTCGGCCGGTTCGTCGAGTCGACGGGGGAGTACGTCCCCTACCTGATCCGCAAGGCCGAGCGGATCGAGGAATACCAGCAGCAACGCTGATACGCCCCCCCCCGGCCGTCCCACCGCCGCCACGCCGCCCCCATGTCGACGCAGGCCGACGTCAAATCGATCGACACGCTCGCCTTCGTCAAGGCGGCGATCGCCGCCTTCGCGCACGAGGCCAACCAGGCCCTCGGCGAGGTGGAACTCGAGGGGAGCCGGGCCGTCGAATATCTCACGGTCGACCGGGCCGCCTACTGGAAGTCGGAGGTCCGCAAGGCCAACGACGCGGTCAACAAGGCGACGAAGGATCTGGAGAACTGCCGCTCGTTCAAGAAGGTGGGCGACAACACGCCGGCCTGCGTGGAGGAGAAGAAGAATCTCGAGAAGGCGCGACGCCGGCTGGAATTCTGCGAGCAGAAGGAGGCGATCGTCCGGCGCTGGAAGCCGGTGATCGAGCAGCAGTTCCGCGAGACCTGCGTGCGCCTCGTCCACTTCCACGAGGTCACCGACGTCCGCTGCCCGAAGGCGATGGCGGTGGTGGAGCGGATGCTCAAGGCCCTCGACGCCTACCGGGCGGCGACCTCCCCGGCCGGCGCCGATGCCGCGGCGGGAGCCGGCTCGGCGGCCTCGGTGGCGCGGCAGGCCGACGACGAGGCCCCCGCCCCCCCCCCGCCGGACCCCGCGGGGGGACGCACACGCGAGGACCAGGCCGCCGGAGGGGACGCATGAGGGGATTCGATCTCTCCAGCGGCGCCTCCAAGCTCGCGCTCGCCTACAAGCAGCTCGAGATCAAGTGGAACGCCGCCACCGACAGCTGGCACGACGCCACGGCGAAGACGTTCCACAAGGATCACATCGAGCCGCTGATGCCCGACGTCAAGCAGACGCTCGAGGCGATCGGCCGTCTCGCCGAGGTTCTCTCGCGCGCGGCCCGCGACATCGCCGACGAGGGAGGGCGCTGAGCCGATTCCCGAGTCGTCGCGCCGACGTGCCGTCGGGACGACGGCGCGGCGCCGAGCCCCCTGCCACCAGACCCGCACCCCGCGGAGCCCCCATGTCGACCGAATCCCCCGCCGCCCCCGCCGGGACGAAGGACTCCCCCCACGATCCGCGCCGCCTGCGCGACGCCCTTTCGGAGCTGCGCCGGGCCGCGGGGGCCAGGGCGTCGGCCGAGATCGAGATCGCCGCCGAGTTCGCCAAGGAGTCGTCCGCGGCGCGATCCGAGGCCTCCGCCGCGATCGCCGCCGTGACCGACAAGCTGCGTGGCGAGATCGAGGCCACCCGCACCGAGTTCGAGGCGGTGCTGGCCCGGATCCAGTCGCAGGCCAGCGCCGAGCAGAAGAAGATCGACGAGCAGCGGGCCACCAAGGACGCCTCCCTGAAGCGCGCCTGCACCGAGCAGACCACCAAGCTCCGGGAAGACTCCGAGTTCGAGCGCGGCTCGATGAAGGAGGTCTTCCGGGAGAAGCGCGACGACCCGGCGAAGCTCCTGGCCAAGACCGAGAAGGACTTCGTCCGGTACGCCGCGCAATTCGACGAGGTGCTCGCCAAGGCGCGGGAGTTCGCCCGGAAGACGGGGGTCAAGGCGGACGGTGCCGCGCCGGCGGCCGAGCCGGTCCCGGAGGGTGATCCGCTCGTCACCGGGCTCGAGGCCGCCCACGCCGCCGCGCTCTCGGCCGCCAAGGAGCTCCTCGCGATGGAGTCGTCGAAGACGCTCTTCGGCGGGCTGAAGAAGGACGCCGCCACGAAGGCCGTCGACCTCCTCGGCACGATCGAGCGTGCCTGCGCGCGCGGCAAGGCGCTGCTGCCCCCGGCCACCGCCTGGATCAAGGTCCGCCGCGGCCTCCAGGAGACGGAGATGGAGGCCCGGGCGCGCCGGGAACTGGCCGAACTCGAGGAACGAACCACGCGCACCGTCGCTGCGCTCGAATCGAAGCGCGACGCGGCCTTGGCCGACCTCGACGAGCGCTATCGGACCGCGAGCGCCACGATCCGCTCCAAGGTGGAGACCGCGCGGGGCGAGGCCCAGGCCAAGTATCCGGCCCGGATCACGGCGCTGGAAGAGAAGCTCGCCGGGGAGGTGCGCCGCCTCGAAGCGGGGCGCGAGAGTCGCCTCTCCGCCGCCGAGGAGCGCCGCCGCGAGCGCACCGCGGCGATGACGGCCGCCTGGCGCGAGGCCCGCGAGCGCACGGCCGAAGCGCACGACGCCGCGGCGGCCATCGACGCCGAGGCCTTCCCCGAGTGGCCGGGGCTGGCCGACGGCAGCGCGGCGTTGCCGCAGGAGGCGCCGGCCAGTCTGCGCTTCGGGCGGCTGGCCATGTCGCTCGACAGGGTGCCCGGAGGCGTGTCGAGCGTCGCCGAGCTCAACGGCTTCGGCCCCCTCGCCTGGACGGCCCCGGCGATCGTCCCCTTCCCCGACGCCTCGTCGATCGTGGTGCGCACCACGGCGGAGCAGCGCGAGGCGGCCGGCGCCTTCCTCCAGGCGCTGACGCTGCGCATCGCCGCCGGCGTGCCCGCCGGGCAGACGCGTTTCACGATCATCGACCCGCTCGGGCTGGGCAAGCACTTCGCCGGGTTCATGCACCTGGCCGACCACGACGAACTGCTCGTCACCAGCCGCATCTGGACCGAGCCGCAGCAGATCGAGCAGCGGCTCGCCGACGTCACCGAGCACATGGAACTGGTGATCCAGAAGTACCTGCGCAACGAATACGACTCGATCGCCGCCTACAACGCCGACGCCGAGGTTCCCGAGCCCTACCGGTTCGTCGTCGTGGCCAACTTCCCGGCCAATTTCACCGAGACCAGCGCCCGCCGCCTGGCGAGCATCGCCTCGAGCGGGGCCCGCTGCGGCGTGGCCCTCATCGTGTCGGTCGACACCAAGCTCCCCCTCCCCTCGGGCTTCGCCCTCTCCGACATCGAGCAGTACGCCACGGTGCTCAAGCTCGACGACGGCGCCTTCACCTGGCAGGACCCCGAGTTCTCCAAGTGGCCGCTGACCGTGGAAGCCCCCCCTTCCGACGAGGTCTTCACCGGGATCATCCAGCGCGTGGGGCGGGCCGCGAAGGCCGCGAAGCGCGTGGAGGTGCCCTTCGACCGGGTGGCACCGCCGCCGGAGGCATGGTGGACCGGGAGCACCGCCCCGGGCATCGACGTGCCGCTCGGCCCGGCCGGGGCCAAGAAGATGCAGCACATGCGCCTCGGCAAGGGGACGAGCCAGCATGTCCTCATCGCCGGCAAGACGGGCTCCGGCAAGTCGACGATGATGCACGCCCTGATCACCAACCTGGCGCTGACCTACAGCCCCAACGAGGTCCAGTTTTACCTCATCGACTTCAAGAAGGGGGTGGAGTTCAAGATCTACGACCACTACCGGCTGCCGCACGCCCGCGTCATCGCCATCGAGAGCGAGCGCGAGTTCGGGCTCTCGGTGCTCGAGCAGCTCGACCGCGAGTTGAAGCGGCGCGGCGACCTGTTCCGCGACCTCGCGGTGCAGGATCTGGCGGGATTCCGGGCCACCGGCAACCCCGACCCGATGCCGCGCGTGCTCTTGATCATCGACGAGTTCCAGGAGTTGTTCATCGAGGACGACAAGCTCGCCCAGGATGCCTCGCTGATCCTCGACCGGCTCGTCCGCCAGGGTCGCGCCTTCGGGATGCACGTGATCCTCGGGTCGCAGACGCTCGGCGGCTCCTACAGCCTTCCCCGGGCCACGATGGGGCAGATGGCGGTGCGCATCGCGCTGCAGTGCAACGAGGCCGACAGCAGCCTGATCCTCTCCGAGGACAACTCCGCGGCGCGTCTTCTCACGCGCCCCGGCGAGGCGATCTACAACGACGCCAACGGCATGCCTGCGGGCAACAGTCCTTTCCAGGTGGTGTGGCTCGGCGACGACCGGCGCGAGTGGTACCTCGGCGAGCTGCGCCGCCTCGCCGATCGCCGTGGCGACGTCGCCGCGGTGCCGTCGATCGTCTTCGACGGCAACCAGGCTGCCGATCCGGAGGGCAACCGTCTCCTCGCCGAGCTGCTGGACTCGGGCACCGTGGGAGGCCGCGACCTCACCGCCCCCGTGGCCTGGCTCGGCGAGGCGATCGCCATCAAGGATCCGACCACCGCCGTCTTCCGCCGCCAGGGAGGGGCGAATCTGCTCATCGTCGGGCAGCGTGAGGACCTCGCGGTGGCGCTGTTGGCGATGGCCATGGCCGGCCTGGCGTCGGGCTGCGACCCGTATCCCGGCGGCGTTCTCGGCCGGCCGGCGCGGTTCGTGCTCCTCGAGCCGGCGGTGGCCGACGAGAAGCCCGACCTGCTCCTCTCGCGCTTCGCCGAGCGGCTCCCGCACGAGGTCGAGACGGTGGGCCGGCTGGCGACCGCCGAGGCGATGGCCGATCTGGCGGCCGAGGTCAAGCGGAGGATCGACGAGCGGATCCTCGACGGCGAGGCGGTGTTCGTCGTGGTGCGCGACCTGGCCCGGTTCCGCGAGCTGCGCCGGGCCGACGGCGACTTCGGCTTCTCGTTCTCCGGAGGCGACAAGAAGGCCGGGCCCGCCGACAACTTCCTCACGATCCTCAAGGACGGCCCCGCGGTGGGCATCCACGCCCTGGTGTGGTGCGACTCGCTCACGAACCTCATGCGCACCTTCGAGCGCGGCGCGCTCAAGGAATTCGAGCTCCGGGTGCTGTTCCAGATGAGCGCCTCCGACTCCAGCCAGCTCGTCGACAGCCCGCTGGCGAGCAAACTCGGCCCCCAGCGCGCGTTGTTCATCCACGAGGAGACGGGCACGTTCGAGAAGTTCCGCCCCTACGCCTTCCCCGACGGCCCATGGCTCGAAGGCCTCTCGCGCCGCCTGCGCGCCCGGCCGCAGGGCACCCCGCAAGCGCGCCGCCGCCCGGCGGCGTCGGAGGGAGGGGGCGCGGCCGACGCCCCGGCCGGTGCGGCGAAGGGGGAATTCGACTTCGGCTTCGGCGGCGGCGACGGCGAGTTCAATTTCACGAAGTTCCTCGACGATCCCCCCGCCGGCGGCGAGCCACCGCCCCCGTCCTGAGCACCCCGCCCCTCCCGTCCATGCGCCCGCCCTCCCCGATGCGCCATCCCGCCGCCGCGTCGTGCCGCCGTCGTGTCGTCGCGCTCGTGCTGGTGCTCCTCGCGCCGGCGCCGTGGTGCCCGGCCCGCGGCGCCGAGCTGCCCACCGGTCGCCCCTGGCAGCGGCAGCTGCGCGACTTCCTGGCGGGGCTCGTGGAGCTCGAGCTCGAGGTGGCGCTCGAGCCCGCCCGCCACGTGCAGGAGGCGCTCGACGACGAGGCGGTGTACCGCGACTGGCTCCTGCTGGGCTCGGACCTGCGGCGCGGGCCGGAACGCGACGAGCAGCCCGACATCTCGGTCCTCACCCGCCCGGCCTCGGAATACCTCCTGGCCTCCATCGAGCGCGGCGCAGGGACGACGATGTCGATGCGGCGGCACTCGCCGATGGGGCCGGCGTGGTGGCTGGGCTGGGATCACCCCGGCAATCCCTACCACGGCGAGCGCCCCGTCGCACTCCGCGCGATCGTCCCCGCCGCGGTCGATCTGATCCTCGTCGCGGAGGCCCCGGACCCGCCCGACGACTCCGACCTCCTCGCCCTCCACCTCGTCGCCATCGCCTACGCCTACCTGCAGGCCGTCGACGCCCTGCCAGCCGACGTCCAGGGTGCGTTCGAGGCGGGCATCGGGGAGGTGTTCGAGCGGCTGGAGCGGCGCGGCCCGCCGCGCGGCGGGCCGTCCCTGGGCATGGCGGCCGCCACCGCGAGCGCCTACGTGGCCCGCGCGGTCGACGACGCCGACTTCCGCCGCCGCGCCGAGGCC
>CAISKG010000490.1 GCA_903885855.1 uncultured Planctomycetaceae bacterium | reverse complement strand
TCGGCCGGTGCGTCATCGGCCGGTGCGTCATCGGCCGGTGCGTCGAAGCCGGGGTCGTCCATCGGCTCATCGGCCGGCGGCTCGAAGCCGGGGTCGTCCCCCGCGGCGCCGTCGTCATCCGCCATGGGCTCGTCGGCGGGGGGCTCGAAGCCGGGGTCGTCCATCGGCTCATCGGCCGGGGGCTCGAAGCCAGGAGCGTCACCTGCGGCGCCGTCGTCATCCGCCATGGGCTCGTCGTCCATGGGGTCGTCGGCGGGGGGCTCGAAGCCATCGTCGTCGGCGGGGCGCTCGAAGGCGTCGGTGGGGGGGGCGTCGTCCGCTCCGCCGGCGGGTTCGTCCGGCACGGCGCGCTCGGCGGGGGTTTCGTCGAACAGATTGCGCCGCGGCCGGGCGGGAGGGGGCTCGTCGCCCGGGCCCTCGAACGTGCCCGCATCGGGAGCGTCGTCCTCGGGGGGCATGGTGTCGGCAGGCGTCGGCTCGTCGGCCGCCGCAGCGTCCCCCACAGGCTCGGTCGGAGGCAGGGGATCGGCCGCGGGCGAGGCCTCCGGCGGTGCGACGGGCTCGGTTGCCTCGACCGCCTGCGGAGCCGTCACCGGCTCCGGCGGCAGGACGGGCTGCGGCACCGTTTCAACCCGCGACGGCGCGGTCGTGTCGATGTCCGATGCGATCACGCGTTCGGAGACGATCGTCTCGGTGAGGCTCGTCTCCCCGAGGACGGTCTCCCCGAGCACCGTCTCCCCGAGCACCGTCTCGGAGACGATCGTCTCGGAGAGAATCGTCTCGGCCGGCGTCCAGGGAGCGGGGGCGACGAGGGGTGCCGCGGCGACCCAGGCCGGCGCCGCGTGGAGCGGCCGATCGTCGATCACGACGGCGTGGCCCCAGCCCGCCCACGGGGCGACCGGTCCGGCCCCCCAGCCGGCGCACGGGGGCGGTCCCCAGCCTGCCGGTGCCGCCACGGGGATGGGGCCGAACGGGGCGTGGAGGGCGTGGTGCCGCCACCCCGCGGCGGCTCTGCCCACGGGGAGCCAGACCGCCAGAAAGACCGCCGGGATCACACGGAGATCGCGTCGCATCGACAAGCCCTCGGCTGCGGGGAAGGGCGTGTGCGGACGCCCGCGGGCGGAGGCCGCGGCGCGTTCCGCCATCGCGGCGCGTATGCTAGCGGCGCGGCGCGGCGGGATTCAAAGTCCTCCGGGAAAAAAGGAGGGCCGCGGTGACAAACGCCACCGCGGCCCTCGTGGAATCGAACCGGTCGCCGCCTGCGAACGGGGTAGATCTCTGCGAAAATGATGCGGACCGGGTCTGGGGCAAGCCCCGGACTTTTCAGGGGATCCGGATCAACGCTTCGGGGTTGGCACCTCCGACGGAATGCGGCGACCAGTGTTCGAATGTCGTGGTGACCGCGGCGGTCTTGGGCGATCCGTCGCGGCGCCGTGGGCCGGCATGGCCGCCCCACACCCCTGTTCGTCGTCCAGCCGGGGGGTGGCGCTCAAATTGTTTTTCCCCCCTCCTCCCGGTCGGCAGTGGCCGGCCGGGCCGCGGACACCGCCCCCTCGGGCCCTGTCCGGCGGAGATCGCCATGGCTGAACGGCAACTCACCACCGCCCCCCACGGCCACATCCTCACCAACGCCGCCGTCTGGTCGCCCGACGGGGCCTGGCTGGTGTACGACGTCCGCTCCGACGCCGCCGGCAGCCTGTTCGACGGCACCCGCATCGAGCGCGTCGAGGTGGCCACCGGGCGCGTCGAGGTGCTCCACGAATCGCTGCGGGGCGCCTGCTGCGGCGTGGCCACGACCAGCCCCGTCGACGACCGCGTCGTCTTCATCCTCGGCCCCGAGGATCCCACCCCCGAGTGGACCTACGGCCCCGCCCGGCGCCGGGGCGTGGTGGTGGACTGCGGCCGGCCGGGGGAGGTCCTCGCGCTCGACGCCCGCGACCTGGTGGCGCCGTTCACGCCGGGGGCCCTGCGCGGCGGGTCGCACGTCCACCAGTTCTCCCCCGACGGCCGGCTCGTGAGCTTCACCTACGAGGACGCCCTCCTCGACGCACTTCCCCCGGGGAGCGGCGAGCGCAATCTCCGCGCCGTGGGGGTGAGCGTGGCCGGCCGGGCCGTGGCGGTGCCCCCCGCCCATCCCCGCAACCACTCCGGCAGCGCCTGGAGCGTGCTGGTCACAGGCCTCGCCGACGCCCCGGCGCCCGGCAGCGACCAGATCGGGCGTGCCTGCGAGGAGGCCTGGATCGGTGCCGCGGGCTACCGCCGCACCGACGGCTCGCGCCAGCGGCGGGCGCTGGCCTTCCAGGGCACGGTCGTCGCCGCCGACGGCCGCGCGGTGGTGGAGCTGTTCGTCGTCGATCTGCCCGACGACGACGCGCCCCAGGGGGCGCTCGACCGGCCCGGTGCCGGACCGCTGTGCGGCACGGAGCGCACGCGCCCGCGCCCGCCGGCGGGCGTCGTGCAGCGGCGCCTCACGGTGACCACCGACCGCGTCCACCCCGGCCTCCAAGGGCCGCGTCACTGGCCCCGCTCGAGCCCCGACGGCACGCGCATCGCCTTCCTGTCGCGCGACGACCGCGGCATCGTGCAGCTCTCCACCGTCGGGCCGCAGGGGGGCGCGCCGCGCGCCGTGACGTCGGGGGGGGCGAGCGTCGACAGTGCCTTCACCTGGACCCCCGACGGCGCCCGGATCGCCTGCGTGATCGACGGCCGCGTCTGCCTCGTCGACGCCCGCGACGGCGCCGTGGAGCCGCTCACCGCGCGCGATGCCGGGCCGGGCCCGCGCCCGGAGGCGTGCGTCGTCTCCCCCGACGGCCGCAGGGTCGCGTTCGTGCGCCCCGTCGGCTCGGCCCACGGCACGTTCAATCAGGTCTTCGTGGCGGAGGTGCCCCGATGAGGCGTGCCCGTCGGTCGGCGGCGATCCGGGCCCGGCTCTCCGCCGGCCTGCTGATCGCGGGGTTCGTGGCCGCGGCGGGCGCGTGTGCGGCGGCGCCGCCGGGCGTGGTCGTCGACCATCTGCCCGCCGCCACGGGCCGCTACGTCGGCTCGCCGTCGATCGCGCGCCTCCCCGACGGCCGGCTGCTCGCGACCCACGACCATTTCGGCCCGGGCACGAGCGAGTGGACCAGCGCCGTCACGGCGGTCTTCTCGAGCGCCGACGACGGCGCCACCTGGGAGCGCGTGGCCACGATCGACGGCGCCTTCTGGTCGAACCTCTTCTGCCATGCGGGCGCCGTCTGGCTCCTCGGCCCCACGCACCACCACGGGCCGCTCGTGATCCGCCGCAGCGACGACGGCGGCCGCACCTGGACCGTCCCCGACGGCCCGGCGACGGGGCTCCTCGCCGAGGGGGAGTGGCACACGGCGCCGATGCCGGTGCTCGAGCATGACGGGAGGCTCTGGCGCGGCGTCGAGGATGCCTCGGGGGGGAGGGAATGGGGCAAGCGCTACGCGCCGGTGGTGATCTCGGCACCGCTCGACGCCGACCTGCTCGACCGCGCGAGCTGGCGCTTCACCCCCCCGGTGCCGCGCGATCCGGCCTGGCTCGGCGGCCGCTTCGTCGGCTGGCTCGAGGGGAACCTCGTCGCCGACGCCGACGGTGATCTCCTCGACATCCTGCGCGTCGAGGCCGGGCCGCTCGCCCCGGGCGAGCGGGAGCGGGCGGCGATCGTCCGCGTCGCCGCCGACGGCACGGCCGCCGCGTTCGACGCGGCGCACGGCTTCATCGACTTCCCCGGCGGGGCGAAGAAGTTCGCCATCCGGCGCGATCCGGCCCCGGGGCGGCCGGTGTGGTGGTCGCTCGCGAGCGCCTGCCCGCCGTCCCTGGCCGGCACCGTGAAGCCCGCGGCGGTGCGCAACACGCTCGTCCTGCTGCGCTCGGAGAACCTCCTCGACTGGGAGCGGCGCACGATCCTCCTCCATCATCCCGACGTCGCCCGGCACGCCTTCCAGTACGTCGACTGGATCTTCGACGGCGACGACATCCTGGCCGTGAGCCGCACGGCGTTCGACGACGACGACGGCGGCGCCCGGAGCGCCCACGACGCCAATCACCTCACCTTCCACCGCTTCGCCCGCTTCCGCGACCTCGGTGCGGCCGACTCCGTCGTCGATCCCGCCACGCTCGGCTGGTGAGCGCGGCAGCGCGTCAGGGTTCCATGAGGAAGCGGACGAGATCGGCGGCCCCCCGCTCGCCGACGCGGTCGAGGATCCCCTCCGGCATCAGCGACACGCCGCCGTCGACCGTCTCCTCGACGTCGGCCACCGGCACGGTCTCCTCGCCGGTGGGCGTCCGCAGGACGACGGTGTCGGCGGTGCGCCGGGCGACGATCCCCGACAGCACGCGGCCGTCGGCGAGGACGAGCTGCTTCATCCGGTAGTCGGGCGAGACGGTGGCGCTGGGCGTGACGAGGTTCGCGAGCAGGTAGTCGAGGTCGTGGCGGCCCGAGCCGGTCAGGTCGGGACCGAGTGCGCCGCCGTCGCCATGGAGGCGGTGGCAGCCGGCGCAGTGCCGGCTCCACACCTCCCGGCCCGCCGCCACGTCGGCCCGCGCGAGGCGGTCCGGCGCGAGGCGCTCGCGCCAGGCTTCGATGCCGGCGCGGCCGTTCGGGCCTGCCTCGGTCCGCGGGCCGGCGAGCGCGGCCACGCGCGCTCGCAGGGCCGCGTCGCCGAGGCCGGCGAGCTGCCGGGCGACGAGCGCCGTGAGATCGTCGCGCGGCAGATCGCCGCGGTCGATGGCCTCGAGCAGCGCGGCGCCCCAGGCGGCGCGCGAGGCCAGTGCCGAGAGCGCGGCGTCGCGCGCCTGGCCCTCGAGCCGGGGGAGGGCCGCCAGCAGCACGGCGGCGTCCTCCTCGGCGCCAGCCGCGAGCAGGCCGCGGATCGCCGCCAGCGCGAGGTCCGGCTCGGCGAGGCTCTCCCGGGCGATCGCCGCCGACTCCCCGGCCCGGACGTCGACCAGGGCGTCGATCGCGCCGGCGCGCCGCGCGGCGGGAAGGGCGGGATCGCGCGCCACGTCGACCAGCCGGGCGGTGCCGCGCGCGTCGCCGAAGAGGGCGTCGAGCCTTGCGGCGTCGTCGACGATCGCCGTCCGGCGGGGATCGTCCTCGGGGATCGTCGCCACCGCGGCGCGGACGTCCTCCCAGCCCGGCGGGGCGTCGCGGTGGTGCCGGCCGCGCCAGCCG
>CAISKG010000489.1 GCA_903885855.1 uncultured Planctomycetaceae bacterium | reverse complement strand
CCGCGGCGCTCCTCGCCGCCCTGCTGGTCCCGGCCGCCGGCGGCCTCCCGGCCCAGGAGCCGGCCCCCGCCGCGCCCGCTGCGCCCGCCCCGGCGCCGAACCTCCCCGCCCACACGCGCTGGGTCATCTCCGCCGACTACACCGCCGACGGCAGCCAGCTCCTCACCGCCGGCGGCGAGAGCCTGCTCTACCGCACCGGCGACGCCGTGATCTGGAACGCGGCCGACGGCAACCGTGCCGCCGACCTCGCCGGCCATCCCACCGCCGTGTGGGCCATCGAGGCCAGCCACGACGGGCGTTTCGCCGCCACCGCCGGCTACGACGGCCAGGTCAAGCTCTGGGATCTGCCCGGCCGGGCCCTCAAGGCCGACCTCAAGAAGCACAAGGGTTGGGTCCGGGCCCTCGATTTCTCCCCCGACGGCACCAAGCTCGCCACCGCCGGCGAGGACGGGACGGTGGTGGTGTGGGACACCGGCTCGAACGCCGAGATCCGCACGATCGCCGCCCACTCCGGGCCGGTGACCACCGTCGCCTTCTCGCCCGACGGCGCCACCCTCGCCACGGGCGGCGGCGACAAGCTCGTGAAGCTCTGGGACGTGGCCGGTGGCGCGGAGAAGGGGAAGCTCGAGGGGCACGGCGACACGCTGTGGGTCGTGGCCTACTCCCCCGACGGCACGAAGCTCGCCACGGCCGGCGCCGACCGCACGATCAAGCTCTGGAACACCGCCGACTCCAAGGAGATCGGCACGCTCGCGGGCCACAAGGACTGGGTCACCACCCTGGCCTTCACCCCCGACAACGCCCGCCTGGCCAGCGCCAGCCTCGACGGCGCCGTGAAGTTCTGGGACGTCGCCTCGCGCGCGGAGCAGAAGGGCCCGCCGGCGCCGGAGGGGGCCAAGCCGTCGAGCGTGTGGTGCGTCGCGATCCACCCCGCCGGCCAGACGATGTTCGTCGGCTCCCATGCGGGGGGCCGGATCGTGCCGGTGCCGGCGCCCGAACTGGCCCCGGTGCCGCCGCCGCCCCCGCCGCCGAGCCCGGTGTTCGCGGCGCTTGCACCGGCGGAGTTCAAGAGCGCCGCCGGGGCCACCGGCGCAGTCGCTCCCGACGGCGCCGTGATGGTCACGGGCAGCCTCGCGAAGGACGTCTACACCATCAAGGCGGTCGTTCCCCCCGGCGGCAACGTCCGCCAGGTGAAGCTCGAGGCGCTCGCCGATCCGAGCCTCCCCGCCATGGGGCCGGGCCGGGCCGGGAACGGCAACCTCGTCGTCAGCCGCTTCGCGCTGGCCGCCGGCGCCCCCGGCGCCACCGACGCCCCCAACGTGGTCAAGTTCGCCGGGGTGACGGCCGACGTCGCGCAGGAGGGCTACCCCGCCGCCGCGACGCTCGACGACAATCCGGAGACCGGCTGGGCGATCGGGCCGGAGTTCGGCAAGGACCATTCGCTCACCTTCGACGTGGCGCCGGAGGTGGCGCTGCCGCCGGGGAGCGTGCTGGTGTTCACCATCGAGCAGCAGTTCGCCGACGGCACGCACAACCTCGGCAAGTTCCGCATCTCCGTCCTCCAGGCGCCCCCCGAACCGGCGAAGTGAGCCCGTGACGCACCCCCCCCACACGCCCGCGCCCCCCTCTCCGCCCGCGGGCGGGGGCGGGGAGGGCGTGGTGCGGCTCTCCGTCAACGGCGAGCCGCGCGAGTGTCCGCGCGGATCGTCGGCCGCCGACCTCGTCGCCGCCGCCGGGCTCGCCGGCCGGCCGCTGGCCGTCGAGGTCAACGAGCGGATCGTGCCGCGGCGCGACCTCGCGGCGTGTATGCTGAACGACGGCGACCGGATCGAGATCGTGACCCTCGTCGGGGGCGGTTGATCGGCGCCGCACCCCTTCCTCCGCTGCCGCGCGCCCCGATGACGCCCCCCTCCGCGCCGCACGCCCCCGCCGGGCCGGGATCCGCATCCCCGGCGGAGACGCTCGCCGTCGGGGGCATGACGCTCGCCAGCCGGCTCGTCGTGGGAACGGGGAAGTACCGCTCCTACGCCGAGATGGCGCGCTGCCTCGAGCTCTCGGGCACCGACTGCGTGACCGTGGCGGTGCGCCGCGAGCGGCTGGTCAACGCCGCCGGCGAGAACATCCTCGACCATCTCGATCCGGCGCGCTACACGATCCTCCCCAACACGGCCGGCTGCTTCACCGCCGACGAGGCGGTGCGGGTGGCCCGGCTGGGGCGCGAGTTGCTGCGCGACCTGGGCAACCGGGGATCGGAGTGGGTGAAGCTCGAGGTGCTCGGCGACGCGCGCACGCTCCTCCCCGATCCGGTGGGGACGCTCGCCGCCACGGAGCGGCTGGTGGCGGAGGGATTCGCGGTGCTCGTCTACTCGAGCGACGATCCGGTCGTGGCCCGGAGGCTCAAGGAAGCCGGCGCGGCGAGCGTCATGCCGGCCGGCAGCCCCATCGGCTCGGGCCAGGGGATCCTCAATCCCAACGCCCTGCGCATCTGCCTGGAGTATCTCAAGGGGGACGATCCGACCTACCCGGTGATCGTCGACGCGGGGGTGGGCACCGCCAGCGACGTCGCCGAGGCGATGGAGCTGGGGGTCGACGGCGTCCTCCTCAACACCGCCATCGCCCACGCCGCCGATCCCGCGCGGATGGCGGTGGCGATGAAGGCCGCCTGCCTGGCAGGGCGCGAGGCGTTCCTCGCCGGCCGCATCCCGCGCCGCCTCTACGCCACGGCGTCGAGCCCCGACGAGGGGCGCATCGGCCGCCCCGCGGGGAGCTGACCCGGTGCTCGCCAAGCGCATCATTCCCTGCCTCGACGTCGACCGCGGCCGCGTCGTCAAAGGCACGCGCTTCCTCGACCTGGTCGACGCGGGCGACCCGGTGGCGGTGGCGGCGCGCTACGAGGCCGAGGGGGCCGACGAGCTGGTGTTTCTCGACATCACCGCCAGCCACGAGGAGCGGGCGATCATGCTCGACGTCGTGCGGCGCGTGTCGGAGGCGGTGTTCATGCCCTTCACCGTCGGCGGCGGGATCCGCACGCTCGACGACGCCTGCCGGCTGGTGCAGGCCGGGGCGGAGAAGGTGAGCATCAACTCCGCCGCGGTGCGCACGCCGCGGCTGGTGACGGAGGTGGCCGACCGGCTGGGGAGCTGCGCCACGGTGGTGAACATCGACCCCAAACGCGTGGTGCGCGACGGCCGGGAGCGCTGGGAGGTGTTCGTCGCGGGAGGGCGCGTGGCCACGGGCCTGGAGGCGGTGGCGTGGGCCCGCGAGGTCGAGCGCCTCGGCGCCGGAGAGATCGTCCTCACCTGCATGGACCGCGACGGCACGCGCGACGGCTACGACCTCGAGATCACCGCCGCCGTCTCCCGGGCGGTGGGGATCCCGGTGGTCGCCAGCGGGGGCGCCGGGAGGCCCGAGCACCTCGCCGATGCGATCGAGCGGGGAGGGGCCGACGCGGCGCTGGCCGCTGGCATCTTCCACTTCGGAGAGTGTACGATCCGGGAGGTGAAGGAACTTTTCCTCCGCCGGGGCATCCCGGTCAGGCCGCCGGCGCCGCGCGCCGCCGGCCCGGCGCCCGCGTAGGCCGCCGCCCCGCTCCCCATCCCTTTTCCGCCGCATCCTCCCGCCATGGCCACGACGGAGACCCACACCGAGGAGACTTCCGCCACGCCGACGCGCGGGATGCGCAAGCGCGGCAGGTTGGAGATCGACCGGCTCTTCGAGGCGCTGGTGCGCCTCCAGGGGAGCGACCTCCACATGAAGGTCGGCCAGCCCCCCATCATCCGCGTCAAGGGCTCGCTCCAGCCGCTCAAGCACGACCGTCTCGACGACGAGATGATGCAGCGGCTCCTGTTCGCGATGCTCGACGACCGCCAGAAGGGGATTCTCGACCGCGACGGCGGCTGCGACTTCGCCTACACCTGCGTGGTCGACGACATCCGCTGGCGCTTCCGCGTCAATCTCCTCTACCAGCAGGGCTCGCTGGGGATGGTCGCCCGGCGCGTCAACAACACGATCCCCGACTTCAAGGGGCTGTTCCTCCCCGAGAGCATCGAGCGGATGTGCGTGCTCGACCAGGGGATGGTGCTCCTGGCCGGCGTGACGGGCTCCGGCAAGAGCACGACGATCGGGTCGATGCTCAATTACATCAACCGCAACTACCGCAAGCACATCCTCACGCTCGAGGATCCGATCGAGTTCGTGTTCACCGAGGACAAATGCCTCATCAACCAGCGTGAGATCGGCGCCGACGTCAAGAACTTCGAGATCGGGATGAAGCACGCGGTCCGCGAGGATCCCGACATCATCCTCGTGGGCGAGATGCGCGACGTCGAAACCTTCAAGACGGCGATCCACGCCGCCGAGACGGGGCATCTGGTGTTCGGCACGATCCACGCCGCCAGCGCCGCCAGCACCATCGGCCGCATCCTCGACCTCTTCCCCCAGGAGGAGCATCCCTCGATCCGCAGCGCCATCGCCTTCAACATGAAGGGGATCATCGCCCAGAAGCTCCTCAAGTCGATCCGGCCGGGGGTGAGCCGGGTGCCGATCTGCGAGGTGCTGTTCTTCGACGTGCTGGTGCGGAAGTACGTGCTCGAGGAGCAGGATCACCTCATCGCCGACCACATCAAGAAATCCTTCCGCGACGGCATGCAGGACTTCACCGCCAGCCTCAAGAGCCTCATCGACCAGGGTCTCATCGACCGCAACGACGCGCTCGAGATCGCCCCGACCCGCGAGGCGCTGATGATGGCGCTCAAGGGCATCGGGGTATTG
This sequence comes from uncultured Planctomycetaceae bacterium, assembly GCA_903885855.1. Lineage (GTDB taxonomy): Bacteria > Planctomycetota > Planctomycetia > Pirellulales > UBA1268 > QWOP01. The sequence continues at coordinate 4,354 of CAISKG010000489.1, read as the reverse complement.
TGATGCGACGATGCACGAGGCCCGCGCCGCACGCGGCGGCGGCCGTCCTGGCGTGGACCATGCTCGCCGCCCAGGCACGCGCCGAGGCCTGGCCGGCGCCGAGCCCGGAGTGGCTGGAGCGCGGCCCCGGCGGCGGCCTGTTTCTCGTGCCGCTGGTCTGCTGGTGGCTCCAGGTGGTGGGCTGGGCCTTCACGAGCGACTGGATCACGCGTGATTCCGCCAAGCTCGGCCTGCGCCCCAACACCTGGGGAGCACTGGCGGCCTTCCCGTTCGTGGTGGCGGCCTTGGCGGCCTGGCTCATCCCCTCCTCGATCATCGGCCAGGTGGTGATGGCGCTGGCGTGGCTGGTGCCGGCGCTGGTGTACGCCGGCCAGCACAACGCCAAGGTGGGGAAGTCGGAGAAGGTGCTCACCGCCGGCCACATGCGGCGGCTCACCGCCCGATTCCTCGCCAACTTCGGCGTGAAGATGGCGGCCGAGGTCGAGCCGGAGGAGGCGCTGCCCCCGCTCACCTTCGAGGCGGTGGGGGGCAAGTCGGCCGACGACAACAAGGCCCGGATGGAGCGGGCCCTGGCCACCGACGGCATCGAGGAGGCGAAGAAGATCCTCCAGATGGCGGTGGCCTCCCGGGCCTCGACGGTGCTGATGGAATGGACCCCCTCCGAGGTCAACGTGCGCCACGAGGTGGACGGCGTGTGGATGCCTCGGCGCACCCAGAAATCGGGCGGATCGCGGCGCCGTGCGGAGGTGTGGGCCGACGAGCCCCCGCTGGAGCGCCACGTGGCCGACGCGGCCCTGGTGTCGCTCAAGACCCTCTGCGGCCTCGATCCGAAGGAGCGCCGCGGGCGGCTGGCGGGTGTGTTCGCCGTCCAGGTCGAGGGCAAGCCGCGCACCTGCAAGATGATGGTCCAGTCGGCCACCACCGGCGAGCAGGTGCTCGTGCAGGTGGAGGCGCCGGCGGTGGCCTACAAGTCGATGGTGGATCTGGGGATGGCCAAGCCGGTCGCCGAGACGATGCAGCAGCTCCTCACGCTCGAGAAGGGGCTGATCGTCCTCTCGAGCCCGTCGGGATCGGGGCTGTCGACGAGCTTCGACGTCGTCGTCTCCTCGGCCGATCGCCTCCTCCGCGACTTCGTGTCGATCGAGGACGCGGCGGCCCCCCCGCGCGAGATCCAGAACGTCAAGCCGGTGCGCTACGACGCCCGGGCCAGCCGCTCCCCGGTCGACGCGCTGCAGGAGGCGCTGCGCGAGTATCCGGCCGGCATCGTCACCCGCGACCTGCGCGACAAGGAGCTGGCCCTCGAGCTCGTCAAGCAGGCCGACGACAACAAGCTCGTGGTCGTCAGCATCCGCGCCGGCGACGCGATCGAGGCGGTGACGCGCCTGATGGGTGTGGGCATCCCCCCCGACCTCCTCGCCCGCACCCTCCTCGGCTCGCTCTCGCAGCGCCTGGTGCGGAAACTCTGCCCCAAATGCCGCGAGGAGTTCGAGCCGCCGCCGGAGATGCTGCAGCGGCTGCGCAAGACCAAGGAGGAGCTGCCCACGCTCAAGCGGCCCGGCGAGACCGGCTGCCGGGTGTGCGCCGGAACCGCCTACTTCGGCCGGACGGCGATTTTCGAGCTCGCCACCGGCGAGATGCTGCGGCGCTACGTCGCCAAGAAGGCCGATCCCAAGGTGCTCGCCCAGGCCGCCGCCAAGGACGGCATGCGGCCGTTGCGGGAGGAGGGGATGCGGCTGGTGCTCGACGGCACCACCTCCATGGAGGAGATGCAGCGTGTGTTCACGGCGAAATCGAGCGGCTGATTCCGGGGGGCGGGTTCCATGATCGTCAACATCCTGCTGCTGCTGGTGTTCGTGGCGGTGGTCATCGTGCTCACGCGCGAGGGGCTGTGGAGCGGGCTGGTGATGCTGCTCAACATCCTCGCGGCGGCCACCGTGTCCACCGCCTGGTACGAGCGCGTGGCGGCGCTCGTCGACGAGCGCATGCCGAGCTACACCTACCTCATCGACTTCCTCGCCCTGTGGGGGCTGTTCGCCGTGGTGCTGCTCGTGATGCGGCTGGTGACCGACCGCGTCTCGCGCACCAAGGTGAAGTTCCTCCGTCAGGTGGAGATGGCGGGATCGCCGCTGGTGGCGGCCGTCGCCGGCTGGATCATGGTCTGCTTCGCCGCGGCGAGCCTGCACACCGCCCCCGTGCCGCGGAGCGTGGTCCAGGCGGAGCCCGACTCGCGCTCGATGTTCTTCGGCCTGGCGCCGGACCGCAAATGGCTCGCCTGGGTGCGGTTCGCCACCAAGGACGGCCCCTTCGCCTACGCCCCGGGCAGCGCCGTCGTCTTCGACAACGAGGCCGACTTCATCCTCCGCTACGGCGACCGCCGGCTGAAGCTCGAGCAGGCCGAGGGGCTGCGGGTGCAGTGAATGGACATGGGATCATCCTCCATCGACGATGACGTCGTCGCGGGCTACCGGCCGGTGAGCCTGGTGGCGGTGGCGGCGCTCGTCGTCGGCGCCGTGTCGGCGCTGGCGCTGCTCTCCCCGGCGGCGTGGGCGGTGCCGCTCCTGGCGGTGGGGCTCGCCGCCGCGGCCCTCCGCGACGTGGCCGCCCGGCCGGGCGACGCGCCCGAGACGGACGGCGACGAGCGGCCGGCCGACCGCAAGACGGGCCGCTGGATGGCCGTGCTCGGACTGGCGCTGGCGGTGGGCTTCGGCGCGCAGGCGGTGGCGGGGCGGCTGGTCTGGCGCTCGATCGCCGGGCGGCGGGCCGAGGATTCCGCGCGCATGTTCCTGGGGATGGTCCGGCAGGACCGCATGGCCGACGCCTACAAGTGCTGCCTGCCCCAGGTGATGCCGATGACCATGGAGCGGCCGTCGATGATGCAGGAGCCGCCCACGCCCGATCAGACCGCGCGCAAGGCGGAGGCCGCCCTGCGCGGCATGGAGGTCATCCAGGCGGTCCAGGCCTGCGGGGACGAGGCGCCCGTCGAGCTGCGCTGCACCGGCGCCGAGGCACGGATGAAGGATGCCTGGATCGTCCACGTGCGTCTGGGGCCGTGCGCTTCGGGCAAGACGCTGCGGGTGCGGATGCTGATGGAGTCGCGCCCGGTGACGCGCGGGGCTCGGCTCTACGACAACTGGATGGTGGCCGGGATCGCGTTCGACGACGACCGCTGAATCCCGCGTGCGCCGCCGCGCTCACGCTTCCCCGGGGGGGAACGGCCGGGCCGCGTCGAGCGAGTCGCGGCCGGCGGCGAGCATCACCAGGCGGTCGAAGCCCAGCGCCGCCCCGACCCCGGTCGGCATCGCGGCGCCGTGGGCGGCGAGGAAGCGCTCCGGCACCGGCAGCGCCGGCCGCCCGGAGGCCTCGCGGATCCGGTTGGCGTCGTCGATGCGCCGCGCGAGCAGGTCGCGGCCCGGATCCTCCTCCCAGCCGTTGGCCAGTTCGATCCCCTCCACGAACAGCTCGAAGCGCCGGGCCAGGCGCGGGTCGGCGGGGTCGAGGCGCGCGAAGGCGGCGTGCGCGGCGGGCCAGGCCTCGAGCGCCGTCGGCACGCCCCCGCGGCCGAGCGCCGGGCCGACGACCTCGGCGAGGAGCAGCTCGAACCAGGTCTCGGCGGAATCGGCGTCGCCGTGGGGCGAGGCCACGCCGAGCCGCTCCCCCGCCGCCCGCCACTCCGCCACCGTGGCGGCGAGGGGATCGACGCCGGCGTGGCGGAGGAAGGCCGTGCGGCAGCCGACGCGCTCGAGGCCCGTGGTGCCCAGCACCGCCGCGCACAGCCGCTCCAGCAGCGGCGCGGTGGAGTCGAGCGTGGCGCCGGGCTCGTACCACTCCAGGAGCACGAATTCCACGTCGTGCATCCGCCCCCGCTCCCCGGCCCGGAAGGAGCGGGCGAACTGGTAGATCGGCCCCGCGCCGGCGGCGAGGAGGCGCTTCATGAGCGCCTCGGGGCTGGCCTGGAGCCAGTGGGGGGGGGCCGCCGCGCCGTCGAGGGGCACGGCGATCGGATCGATGTGGGCCTCGGGCACCACCTCGGCGGAGAGCACCGGCGTGTCCACCTCGACGAAGCCCCCGGCGTCGAACATGCCGCGCAGCGTCCCCCGCACCCGGGCGCGGCGCTCGAGCAGCGCGCGCAGGGGGCCGGGAGCGGGGGGGTCGGCGGGGGGCACGGGGCAGGCGCTCCGGGTCGGGGCCAGGGATGCTGCGCGGGACAGCGGGCTGTGGGCACGACGTTGGGCCGCGGGATGCGGCGGCGGACGCTAGCAGGCTGTGGACAAAGTGATCCGCCGCCGGATGCGGCGGCAGGCACCCGTGAAAAACCTCGGCTTTTTCAGGGTGCCCACACGTGGAAAAAGGTCAT
>CAISKG010000488.1 GCA_903885855.1 uncultured Planctomycetaceae bacterium | reverse complement strand
TGCACGCATGCCGCCCCAAGCGAAAACGGGCAGGATGCCCGTGTTTCGCGTGCAGTCAGTGCTGCAACTTCTTGTAGCGGAAGCGGTGCGGCTCGTCGGCGGCGATGCCGAGGCGCTCGCGGCGGGTGGCCTCGTAGGCCTCGAAGTTGCCCTCGCACACGTGCACGTAGCCGTCGCCCTCGAAGGCGATGATGTGCGTCGCGAGCCGATCGAGGAACCAGCGGTCGTGCGTGATCACCACCACCGAGCCCGCGAAACTCGCGATGCCCTCCTCGAGCGACCGCAGGGTGTCGACGTCGAGATCGTTGGTCGGCTCGTCGAGCAGCAGGAGGTTCGCCCCGCCGCGAAGCAGCTTGGCGAGGTGCACCCGGTTCCGCTCGCCGCCCGACAGCGTGCCCACCTTCTTCTGCTGATCCGGACCCATGAAGTTGAACTTCGCCACGTAGCTGCGGGCGTTGACGGTCCGCTTGCCGAGTTCGATCGTGTCGTGGCCCCCCGAGATCTCCTCGAACACCGTCTTGCCGGGATCGAGGGCGTCGCGGTTCTGGTCGACGTAGCCGATGTCGACGGTGGCGCCGACGCGGATCGAACCGGCATCCGGCTTCTCGGCGCCGACGAGCATCCGGAAGAGGGTCGTCTTGCCCGCGCCGTTGGGGCCGATGATCCCCACGATGCCCCCCGGAGGGAGGCGGAAGGAGAGGTTCTCGAAGAGCACCTTGTCGCCGAAGGCCTTGGAGATCTTCTCGGCCTCGATGACCAGGTCTCCCAGCGGCCGGCTGGCGGGGATGAAGATCTCCACCTCCTGGTCGCGCGTCGCGGCCTGCTCGGCGGCGAGCTTCTCGTAGGCCGCCACGCGGGCCTTGCTCTTGGCCTGCCGCGCCTTGGGCGACATCCGGATCCACTCGAGCTCCCGGTCGAGCGTCTTCTGGCGGACGCTGGCCTGCTTCTCCTCGAGCTCCAGCCGCGCCTTCTTCTGCTGCAGCCAGGAGGAGTAGTTGCCCTCGAAGGGGATGCCACGGCCGTGGTCGACCTCGAGGATCCATTTGGCGACGTTGTCGAGGAAGTAGCGGTCGTGGGTCACCGCCACGACGGTGCCCTCGTACTCCGCCAGGTGCTTCTCGAGCCAGTTGACGCTCTCGGCGTCGAGGTGGTTGGTGGGCTCGTCGAGGAGGAGCATGTCGGGCTTCTCGAGGAGCAGGCGGCAGAGGGCCACGCGGCGGCGTTCGCCGCCGGAGAGGTTGGCCACCCCCCAGTCGCCCGGCGGGAGGTTCATCGCGTCCATGGCGATCTCCACCTGCCGGTCGAGATCCCAGGCGTTGCGGGCCTCGATCTGGTCCTGCACCGCCGCCTGTTCGGCGAGGAGCTTCTCCATCTCCTCCGGCTCCATCGGCTCGCCGAGCCGGGCGTTGATGGCCTCGAAACGCTCGAGGATGGCGCGGGTGGGGGCCACCGCCTCCATGACGTTCTCGAAGACGTTCTTGGACGGATCGAGCCGCGGCTCCTGCTCCAGGTAGCCCACCGTGTAGCCGTCGGCGAGGCGGGCCTCCCCTTCGTACTCCCGGTCGATCCCCGCCATGATCTTCATGAGCGTGCTCTTCCCGGCGCCGTTGCGGCCGAGGAGCCCGATCTTCGCCCCCGGGTAGAAGGCGAGGTTGATGTTCTTGAGCAGCTCCCGCTGACCGAATTTCTTGGTCAGATCGGTGATCTGGAAGATGAAGGCGGCGCCCATCGTGCAGGGATCCGGGGGTCGGGGGTCGTGGGGCAGGAGGGGATGCGGAAGGCTGGCGGACGCAGTGCGGCGGAATCCACCATCATAGCAAGCCTTGCTGGCCCGGTCGGCCCTCCCGCGGGTGCCCGCCGCCGCGCCGCCGCGGGCGCGGCGTGGCCGATGGACTGCGCACCGGGGATGCTCTACGATTCCCGCGGCAACGGGCCGTGCGACGCCCCCTCCCGAGGGGCGGCGGCCCCGGAGAGGAGTTTCCCCGACATGGCCGAGTACGCGCATCCCGAGGTTCTGGTGGGCACGGAGTGGGTCGCCGAGCACGCCCACGATCCCAACGTCCGGATCGTCGAATCGAACGAGGACCGGGCCCTCTACACCCAGGGGCACGTCGCCGGGGCGGTGGAGATCGACTGGCAGGTCGACCTCCAGGACCAGGTCCGCCGCGACTACGTCGACCGCGCCGGCTTCGAGCGGCTCTGCCGGGCCAACGGGATCTCCAACGACACCACGGTCGTGTTCTACGGCGACAAGAACAACTGGTGGGCCTGCTACGCCTTCTGGGTCTTCAAGCTCTACGGGCACAAGGATTGCCGGATCATGAACGGCGGCCGGAAGAAGTGGCAGCTCGAGGGGCGTCCCTGGTCCACCGACCGCGTCCACCCGCCCGCCGGCCACTACACCGCCCCCGAGCAGGACGGCTCGGTCCGGGCTCTGCGCGACGAAGTGCTCAAGCACCAGCGGGCCGGCCGGCCCCTGGTGGACGTGCGGTCGCCCGAGGAATACTGCGGCGACCGGCTCCACATGCCCGATTACCCGAACGAGGGGGCCCTGCGCGGCGGCCACATCCCCGGCGCGGTGAACATCCCCTGGCCGCTGTCGGTCAACGAGGACGGCACGTTCAAGTCGGTGAAGGAGCTCGAGAAGCTCTACGTCAAGGGGAAGGGGCTCAAGCGCCGCTCCCCGACGATCGCCTACTGCCGCATCGGCGAGCGCTCGAGCCTGACGTGGTTCGTGCTCACCTACCTGCTCGGCTTCGCCCGCGTGAAGAACTACGACGGCTCCTGGATGGAGTGGGGCAACTGCGTCGGGGTGCCGGTGGTGAAGGGCTCGACGCCCGACGGCTCGCCCGCCCCCGCGCCATGACGCCGAGCACCGTCGCCGAGAGGATCGACGCGATCGTCGAGGAATTCTCCGACCTCGAGGGGCGCGAGAAACTCGAGTTGCTGCTGGAATACGCGGCGCGACTCCCGGCGCTGCCGGAGGCGATCGCGGCCTCGCGCACCGCCGACGAGCACCGCGTCCACGAGTGCCAGACGCCGGTCTACCTCTGGCCCGAGGTCCGCGGCGACGCCGCGCGGCTGCATGCCGAGGTGGCGGAGGAGGCCCCCACCGTGAAGGGCTTCGTGGCGATCCTCGCCGAGGCGGTGGCCGACCGGCCGGTGGACGAGGCGCTGGCGATCGGCGACGACCTCGTCGACCGCACGGGGCTGTCGGGCGTGCTGGGGATTCTCCGTGCCCGGGGTCTGCGGGCGATCGTGGGGCACACCAAACGGGGCCTGCTCGAGGCCCGCGACGCCGACCGGCGCGGCCCGGGCTGAGCCTTCAGGCCACGCGGCCGCAGGCCGGCTCCGCCCGGCCCGCGAGGGCCGGCAGGCCCGCCGGCTCCGGCTGACCGAGGACCGGCAGTGCGGCCAGGCCGTTGGGCTGCAGCCGTGGGGCCGCCGGCGCGGGGCGCGGCGGCATCGGCCGCGGCGCCCGCCGCGGGGCGCCGAACAGCGTCAGCCGGGCCGTGGCCAGCAGGCCCCGGAGCGATCCGAAGGTGGCCTCCACCGCGGCCGGCTCGTAGCCGCAGTGCACCATGCAGTCGGCGCACTTGGCGTTGCCGCTCGAGCGCCCGTAGGCGTTCCAGTCGGTCTCCTCGATCAGCTCGCGGAACGTCTCCACGTATCCCTCGTCGAGCAGGTAGCAGGGGCGCTGCCAGCCGAAGAGGTTGTACGTCGGCGTCCCCCACGGCCGGCACTCCAAGTCGAGCGCGCCCTGGAGGAATTCGAGGAACAGCGGCGACTGGTTGAAGCGCCAGCGCCGCGGGGCGTTGGCGAGGATCCGCGAGAAGAGCGACTGGCTCCGCTCGCGGGCCAGGAAATGATCCTGGTCGGGGGCCTTGGAATAGGAGTAGCCGGGGGAGATCATCATCCCCTCCACCCCCAGCGACATCACCTCGTCGAAGAAGCGCCGGTAGCGCTCGGGATCGGCGTCGGAGAAGAGGGTGGAGTTGGTCGTGACGCGGAAGCCGGCGCGCCGTGCGGCCCGGATCGCCGCCACCGCCACGTCGTACACCCCCTCCCGGCAGACGGCGTGGTCGTGCTCCTCGCGCGGGCCGTCGAGGTGGACCGAGAAGGCGAGATACCGCGAGGGGGTGAAACGCGGGAGCATCTCCTCGAGCTTCAGCGCGTTGGTGCAGAGGTAGAGGTACTTCCGCCGCGCCACGAGCCCCGCCACGATCTCCTCGATCTGCGGATGGAGCAGAGGCTCGCCCCCCGGGATCGAGACGATCGGCGCCCCGCATTCGTCGACCGCCCGGAAGCACTGCTCCGGGGTGAGGTGCGACCGCAGGATCTCCTTGGGATGCTGGATCTTGCCGCAGCCCCCGCAGGCGAGGTTGCAGCGAAACAGCGGCTCGAGCATCAGCACCAGCGGGTAGCGGCCGTTGCCGCGCAGGCGCTCGCGCAGCACGTGCCGCACCACCGCGATCATCTGGCCCACCGGCACGCTCATGCGACCCTCTCCCGGATGTGGTTGGTGGCCCGCGGCACACGGCCGCGGGGGGCCGCGCCCGCCGGCGCGGAACGGTCCTCGGCGCAGGCCCGGCCGTACCGGGCGAGCGCCATGAGGGGGAAATAGACGCGGTACCAGTGGTAGCGCAGGTAGAACACCTTGGGAAAGCCGGTGCCGGTGAAGTTCTCCTCCTCCCAATCGCCGCCCGGCGTCTGGCGGTCGACGAGCCAGGCCGCGCCGCGTTTGGCCGCGCGGGAGTCGTGTCGGCCGGCCGCCACCAGCCCCGCCACCGCCCACGCCGTCTGCGAGGGGGTCGGCTCACCGACGCCGGCCAGCGTCGGATCGGCGTAGCTGTCGGGAGACTCGCCCCAGCCGCCGCAGGGGCGCTGGTGCGACGCGAGCCAGTCGGCGGCCCGGGCGACGACGGCGTCGGCGGCCGGGATCCCCACCGCCCGCAGGCCCTCGATCGCCTGCCAGGTGCCGTAGACGTAATTCACCCCCCAGCGCCCGTACCACGAGCCGTCATGCTCCTGGGAGGCGTGAAGGTAGGCCACGGCCCGATCCACCGCCGGATGCCCCGATCGCAGGCCGATCCTCCCGAAGGCCTCGAGGACGCGGCCGGCGAGGTCGGGCGAACTGGGATCGATCATGGCGTTGTGGTCGGCGAAGGGCACCTTGCAGAGGAGTTCGCAGTCGTTGTCGCGGTCGAAGGCGCCCCAGCCCCCGTCCCGGTTCTGCATCGCCTCCAGCCACGCCCGGGCCCGATCGATGGCCGCGGCCACCGCCGCGTGCCGCGCCCGAGCCGCGGGCCCGGCGGCGCCGGCCGCTGCGGAAGCCTCGCGCCACGTCGCCAGGGCGATCACAACCATGGCGGTGTCGTCGACGTCGGGATAGAAGCGGTTGGCGTACTCGAAGCACCAGCCCGAGGGCTCGGCCGCCGCGGCCCGCCGCACCCAGTCGCCCGGCGTGCGGATCTCACGTTCGAGCAGCCAATCGACCGCGGCATCGAGGTCGGCCAGGCCGTCCGGACCGGGCGCGCCGGGGGTGCCCCGGCGGGCCAGGGCGTCGGCCGCCAGCGCCCGCAGCGACAGCGCCGTGTCCCACACGGGCGACCGGCAGGGCTCGATGCGGGTCGTGCCGTCCTCCTCCTGCTCGACGAGGCCCTCGAGCTGCCGCCAGCACTCGGCGATCTCCGGCGCGTCGTCCGGACAGCCCATCGCCGACAGCGCGACGATGCTCCAGATGATCGGCGGGAAGATGGCCCCCAGGCCGTCGCTCCCGTCGAAGCGCTCGAGCATCCAGCGGCGGCATTCCGCCACCGCCCGGCTGCGGAACGGCCGCAGCCCGAGCGCGTCGCAGCCCTTGAGCATCCGATCGACGCCGCGGAAGAAGCGGGCCCAGGCGTCGGTGCCGCCGACGCGGCCCAGACGGCGGCGCGGCGAATCGGCGAACAGCTCCTCGATCCCGCGCCCCGTCGGAAGGGGACGGACGGGCTTGAAGGCCCAGATCAGCGACAGCGGCACGATCATCGTGCGCGACCAGGCCGACACGCGGTCGAGGTTGACCGGGAACCAGGAGGGGAGGAGCACCATCTCCGGCGGTACGGCCGGGCAGTCGGCGAACGACATCTGCCCGAGCGTCGCCAGGGCGATGCGCGTGAAGCTGTTGACCGCCCAGGGACCACCCGCCAGGGCGATCGCACGCCGGGCCCGCAGCATCGGCTCCGCGTCCGGCGCGTGGCCGCAGATCTTGAGCGCGAGGTACGCCTTCACGCTCGCGCTCACATCGACCGGCCCGCCGCGGTAGATCGCCCAGCCGCCGTCCGGGAGCTGCTCGCGGAGGATGCGGCGCACCGCCCCGGGCACGTGGGGCGAGTCGAGCCGCCCGGCCCAGGCGAGGAGGAGGATGTATTCGCTCTCGAGGATCGTGTCCCCCTCGAGGGGGCCACGCCAGTGCCCGTCGGCCGCCTGCCGCTGGCGCAGCCATTCGGCCGACGCACCGCAGGTGTCCGACACCGCCGCGGCGTCGTCGGCACGCACCCGCCCCACCAGGCGTCGGCCATCGGCGGCGGGGAGCGGAGGCAGAGGAGCGTCGCAGGCCCCGGAAGCGAGGCTGGTCGACGATTCTGGACCCGTGTAGGTCATGCAAGCATCCCTGCAACGGAGAGCATCGTGCACCCGGCATCCCTGCCGGATGGTCGCCAGCGGCCGTCGCCCCTTTTCCGGGGCGGAATCGGCCGTGGCGAGCGCAGAATAGGGAACCGCGGGAATCCCCACAAGGTCGGCTACGAGCCCGGTTCCAGCCCCGTCCCCCCAGTCGTCGGCGCCCGGCGGCTGAACGCGGCCCCCCCCCCGAGCCCCGGGGAGGGCGTCCCGGATGGGCGGCGACGACCGATTCCGACAAGACTTCCTCGTCGCCAGGGCGGCTTCAGTCTCCGCGCCGCGGCTCCCGTGGCGGCGCCGCACCGACCGGGGCCGCGGCCAGGGGCAGCCGGAAGGTGACACGCGTGCCGGCGCCGGGCCGGCTCTCGAGGTCGAGCCGGCCGCCGTTGACCTCGATGAACCGCCTCGCCTTGGAGAGCCCGAGGCCCGCGCCCCGGCCCGCCTCGCGGCCGCTGAAGAAGGGATCGAACGCCCGCCGTCGCGTGGCGCCATCCATCCCGGCGCCGTCGTCCACGACCACCACCGTGCCCGATCCCTCACCCGCGGCCGCTTCCGTTCCCACCTCGACGGCGACCCGCCCGCCGTCGCCGAGCGCTTCGATGCCGTTGGCGACCACGGCGCGGAGGGCGTCTTCGAGCTGGGCCGCGTCCACCCACACATCGACCGCCGCCGCCGCGGGCCGGTGTTCCAGGCGCACCCCCCGCGCGGCCGCCGCGCCCTGCATGCGCGCCACGAGTGCGGCGACGAGGCGGTCGGCGTCGACACGGGCCGGCTGGGGCCGCGGCGGCCGGGCGAAGAGCATCAGGCCACCGATCAGATCGCGGGCCCGAAACGCCTGGTCGACGATCGTCGACAGGCGCCGGCGGCGCTCCGGGTCGTGCTCCCCCACCAGCAGCGTCTGGGCCCGCGTGGCGATGTTGGCGAGGGGATTGTTGATCTCGTGCCCGGCGCCGTAGGCGAGCTCGCGCGTCGCCTCGAGGCGGGCCGCCGTCACCTCGTCGTCGAACTGCGTCTGCAGACGCCGATGGGCCCCCGCCAACGACACCGCCGCCACGAGCGCGCGTCCCTCGAGGCTCACCTTCGCATCCCCCCCCCCGCGGCAGGCGGGCAGCCTTCCCCGCCGCAGCCACTCGAGCCAGCCGTCGGCCGTGGCCCCGAGCGTGCCGGTGGCACGGGGCGCGCCGTCGATCCACGCCAGCCAGGCGTCGGGCGCGACGTCGTGGGCGCCTGCCGGCGGAGTCCCCGCCACCAGGGCCGCGCCCAGTCGCGGCAGCAGGCCGGCGGCCGGACCACGGGCCGCATCGACACGGCCGGCATCCGCCCCTTCCCGTTCGGCGACGCCCGCCAGCCACACCGCCAGCGCCGGATCGGGGAGGGCCGCCGTCGGATCGACGCCCTCGGGGGCCGCCGCGGCCGGCATCGCGCGCCAGGCGGGCATCCCGGCCAGGAATCGGACCGCCCCACCGCGTGCGAGAACCTCCGCCAGCGCCGCGTCGGCCGCGGACGACGGGGAAGGGGACGCCGCATCGGCGGCGCAGAGCACCGCATGGGCCAGCGCGAGAGCCCCGTGGCGCGACAGCGGCAGGAGCACCTCGGCCTCCGCCACCGCCACCCGCACCCGGACACCGGACCAACCGGAATGGGAGGCGGTCACGTGGCGGGCTCCCGATTCACGGCACGCGGAGCGAACGGGCCCCAAGCGCCCAGGGAGGGGGGCCCGCGCCGCCGCGTGGCGCCCGTCCTGCGACGGTGCGCCACGCGGGGCTGGGACCTCACGAGCCGGTGGCCACCGACTCGATGTCGAGCAGGGTGCAGATCCGATCGACCAGCACCTCGGCCTCGAAGGGCTTCTGGAGGAACTCGTTGGCACCGGAGGCCTTGAGTTCCTCGATCTTGTCGGCCTCGCACATGCCCGAGATGCAGATGATGCGCACCTCGTCCATCGTCGAATCGCTGCGCACGCGCTGGCAGACTTCCTTGCCGTTGATGTCCGGGAGCATGACGTCGAGCACGATCAGATCGGGACGGTAGTCCTTCACCATCATGCCGGCATCGAAGCCGTTGTTGACGCTCCGCGTCTCGAAGCGGCCGTCGCGCTCGAGGACGTCGGTGATCAGCTCGACGAGGTCCTGGTCGTCGTCGACGACGAGGATCTTCCGACGGCCGCTCTCGAGGGCGTCGGTGGGGATGCCGTTGTCCCGCATGAAGAGGAACAACTGATCGCGGGGAATCCGGCGGAACCGGCTGCCGGGGACCCGGAATCCCTTCAATTGGCCGGAATCGAAGCAGCGGATGATCGTCTGCTGGCTGACCTTGCAGATCTTCGCCGCCTCGCCGGTCGTGTAAACAGTCTTCTGCATGTGCTTTACCACCCTCTCCCTAGCCGTGGTGCAGCTAGTCGAAACGGCGCGCCGGAATCGCCTCTTCCACCAAGGCCATCCGGACCGCCTAGGCCTCCTTGTTGCCTCGACATCGACGTCCGTGGGGGCCGATCGGCTCGCCGATCGCTCCACGGCACGAAACTCGCTCGCCTGATGAAACCGGAAAGAGGGGGAGGAACGGGGGATTCCCGTTCCGCCGCCGACACCCGTCGCCGGGGGCCCGAGGACCTCCGACGGCAGGTTCCGGAGCGGGGAGGTGGGGGAGGGGAAGTTCCGTCTTCCCGCAGCCGCCTCCCTGCTTGCCGTCCTTGCCTGTCGCCAACTCTACAGCCATCTTGCGCATTGAGTCAATATCGCCCCAGTCAGCGCAAACCCCTTTCGCGCAACACCTTGGGCAGAAAGCCCCGGCGCGATTTCAGGACCTGACCGGCCCAACCGGCCCCCGCGATCAGCCGCGGCGCGGCGGGAGGATCTCGAGCAGCTCGACGGCCGGGTGACCGCCGAGCGAGATCTCCGCGACGCGCCCGTGCGTCGTCTCCGGCACGTGCGCCTCCGGCCCGAACAACGCCGCCAGACGAGGCCCCGCGGTCACCTCCAGCAGGGCCACCGCGTGCACCTCGCGCAGCAGCCCCGCGTCGATGAGCACGCGGCCGAGCGGGAGCCGGGCGCTGCGCACCGCCGCCGCCGTCGCCGCATCCACGCGCGACAGATCGATCCGGACGATGCCGTACTGCACCACCACACCGGACGGCGCGAGAAGGAGGATCTCCCGGGCGTACCAGGGATTCGTCCCGCCGACGTCGCGGGCCCTGGCGACCACGCGCAGCCCCAGCGGCGTGCCGTGGAGGCGCTCCATCGCCACCGTCATGTGGCTCGTGTGGTCGAGAAGACCGCGCGCCGGCTCCGGCACCTCCGCGGCCGGCACCTCGCGGAACGTCGCGAAGTCCGGGCCGGGCCTGGAAAAGAGCCGCACCAGGTCGTTGGCACGCGTGACGGCGGCGGCGGGATTCGACGGCGACTCGGACACGCGGAGGGGCCTCCCGCCGGCCCACCCACGGGCTACGGAGCCACAAGGCCCTCCGGCGGCGGTGAGATTACGTGCGTCCGCCACGCCGACGCAACCAGGCAACCCGGGCCCCGCCCCCGATCCGGCAGGACGCTGGCAGCGTCGGGAGCCACGTCGGCGCCCGCGGGGCGATCACCCCGTGAGCCGCTCGGCGGCGCCCCCGGGCAGGGCGAGATCGAGGAGAAATTCGAGCACGCCCCGGAGCCTCGGCAGACGGCAGGCCGCCACGGCTTCCAGGGCCGCCGATCGCTCCCCCTCGGCGATGGACGCCGCCCGACCGAACACGTCGGCACCGCGGAACAGAAGCCGGGCCTGCTCGATGACGGCGGCGGCCTCCGCGGGCGACGCGGCGGCGCTGCGGGCGGCGGCGGAGAGGCGGTCGAGAACCGCCGCGCGCACCCGCTGCCGCGCGAGCGCCCACCGCAGCGTCGGTCGGCCGCCGAGCAGATCGCCCGCCGCGGAGCGGTCGTTGGCCTCGTCGCCGTGCCAATCCTTGAGATCGTTGAGGATCTGGAAGCCGACGCCCACGTGCCGGGCGTAGGCCGCCAGCGGTGCCGCGGTCTCGGGGGAGACCCCCGCCAGCCGGACGCCGACCGCCACCGCGGCCTCGAAGGCCGGCGACGTCTTGAGGGCGTAGATCTCGAGGGCGTCGGCGACGGAGAGCGCCTTGTCGGCGGCGTCGCGCCACCACAGCTCCGCTCCCTGGCCGCGTGCCAGGCGCACGTGGGCATCGGCGAGCATCGCCACCACGTCGGCCCGGCACGCCGCGTCGACCCCGGGGAGCGAGGAGGCGATGCGGTAGCCGAGGCCCACCAGCGCGTCGCCGGTGTTGATCGCGGTGGGGATCCCCGCCTCCTCGTGGAGCGTGGCGCGGCCGTAGCGCCGCAGGTCGGCATCCTCGATGTCGTCGTGGATCAGCGAGGCCTTGTGGAAGACCTCGATCGCCACGGCGGCGGCGCGGGCCGCCTGGTGCGAGCCGGCCCCGCCCCCGTCCACGACCGCGGCGTCGTGCGCCGCGAGGGTCACGAACGGCCGGAGGAACTTGCCGCCGCGGCCCAGGAAATCGGCGGCCAGCGTGGCGGTGGCGTCGAGGGGCGCGGGATTCGGGCCGGCCCAGGCCAGCGCGTCGGGCACGCCCGCCGCACCGACCACGGCCGCGAGCGCCTCCGGGGTGAAGAGGCGCCCCGCCTCGCGGAGGAGGGGCAGGTGCCCCGCGTCGTCGGACGCCGGAGCCACGGAAGCGCCCAGGAATCCGAGCACCCAGTCCGCGTCGAGCGTTGCGGCTTCGAAGGCCGGGCCGCATCCCGCGCCGGCCACCGACGCCGCCACGTCGGGATCGAAGGGCACCGCCGCGATCGGCAACGCGAACGCCGGCAGCATCCCGAAGGCCTTCTCGAGATGGGAGAGCTTCGCGACGCCGAGGATGCCGTCGTACTGCCCCGTGAGCAACGCGCCGATCGCGGGCACGGCCCGCGACGTGGGCTCGACGACCCATCCATGCTGCCGCGCCGCGGACCACAGGCGAGTGACGGTGCATCCCGGGCCGCAGGTCCGCGGCATGGCCGAATCGGCGACGGCCGGGGCGGCAGGGCAGTCGGGGAGGAGCAGCAGCCGCCGTCCCTCGGAGGCCCCGCCCAATCGCGTCCGCCAGTGCTCGGAGACGATCGACACCATCGTCCAGCCGACGTGCTCGTCGCGACCGCCGGCGGCCTCGACGATGTCCAGCGCCCGGCGCCTCAGGCCGACCGCACCGCGGACATCCGGGGGAACCCCGTCGCGCCACGAGGCCACCAGGGCGGCGGCCAGACCGCGGATCCGCGTCCGCAGGGGGGCGTCATCCGGACAGGCGAGCCGCTCGCCACCGGCGGGGCCGGCCGGCCCCTCCGTGCGGGCAGGGAGATCGGCGGGGCCCCGGCGGGTGCGGGAGGAGGCTGTGGGCACCGCCTCGGCGGGGGGGGACTTCGGCACGTCTCACGCTCCGGTGGGCGGCCCCGAGCCGTTCCGTCGGCTCTCTCGGGGGGGGCGAACAGGAGGGTAACCGTCGACGACGGCCGGCGCTAACCCCCGTGCGCCGCCACCGGCACTGCCGCCTCCCCCGGGGAGGGGCCGAAAAACCGGGGCAGCAGGGCATCGACCATGAGCAGGCCCTTCCGCGAGAGCCGCGGACGGGGCTCGAGGGCCTCCAGGCACCCCTCCTCCCCGAGGCTCGCCCACTGGCCGGCGAATTCCTCCAGGGGGTCGATCCCGTACTTCCGCCGCAGGCGTTCCACGTCGAGGCTGCCCCGTTTGAGCCCCAGGATCGTCTCCCGCACGAACAGCTCACGCCGCGTCGGCACCAGGCCCCGCGCCACCGGCAGTCGCCCCCCCTCCACGGTTCCCAGGTAGTCGTCCCAGTGGGGGGCGTTCTGGTAATGGATCCCGGAGAGGTGGCCGAAACTCGCCACCCCCAGCGCGATCAGGTCGCTCCCTTCCCAGAGCATGTCGCGGTAGCGGAACTGCACCCGCGCGGGATCGCGCACCACCGTATACCCGCTCGACGGCGCGTAGCCGGCCGCCGCGAAGCGGTCGAAGGCCCGGCCGACCCAGGCCCGCTTCGTGGCCCAATCGGCCACCGGCACGGGCACGCCGCTGTGCTTGGCGTCGTGGACGAAGGTGGTGTTGAGGGGGAGCTCGAGCTGGTAGATCGTGACGCTGTCCGGCTCGAGCGCCAGCGTCCGCTCGACGGTCGCGTCCCACGTATCGGACGTCTCGCCGAGCATGCCGGCGATGAGGTCGACGTTGGTGCTGGGGAACCCGGCGGCGCGGATCCACTCCCAGGCGCGGAGGATCTCCGCCGAGAGGTGGGCCCGGCCGTTGGCCTCCAGGATCGCGTCGTCGAAGTTCTCCACCCCCAGCGACAGCCGCGTCACCCCCAGGGCCTTGAGCGCCTTGACCTTCGGCTCGGAGAGCGTGCCCGGCTCGCACTCGAAGGTCACCTCCTCCGCGTCGCTCCAGCCGAAGCTGGCATGGAGCCCCTCCACGAGCCGCTCCAGCTGCCGCACGGAGAGGAAGGAGGGGGTGCCGCCGCCGAAATACACGTAGCGCAGCGTCCGCCCCGCCACGGCGGGCTGCCGCGCGGCGATGGCCGCCTCCGCGGCGAGGGCCCGCGAGTAGCGCTCGACGTCGGCGGCGGAGGTGTCGGTGTAGACGCGGAAGTAGCAGAACTTGCAGCGTTTGCGGCAGAAGGGCACGTGCAGGTACAGCCCCAGCGGAGCGCCGGTGGGGGGCGCCGCGAAGGCCCCGAGCACCGCCGGGACCGCCTCGGCGCTCCAGCGGGCGAACGGGGGGTAGTTGGCGATGAAATAACTGCCCGGCTCGGTCGATTCGCTCATCGGTCCTCCCGGCCGTCGTCCGGCCCTCACCCCAGGCCGCGCGCGGCGAGCAGGTCGTCGAAGTCGCGGAGATGGTACGCGATCCCCGCGCCGTCGAGCACGCCGCACAGGCTCCGCAGCGCGATCCCCATCCCGTCGGGGCCGCTGGTGCCCGCGAACTGGCCGCCGCCGCGGAGATGCGGCTCGAGATCGACGAACACCCCGGGGATCCCGCGGCGTTTGAGGCGGCGCGTGAGGGCGGGAAGGAAGCCGTGCAGGTCGGCGAGGATCCGGGCGTGCCCGCCCGCCCCGCGGTCGGCGGGGACGAAATCGGCGAGCTTCCCCTCCTCCACATGCCCCGCGCGCGGCCGGGCCGTGGTCTTGCGGTAATCCTTGACGTGCACCCAGCCGAGCCCCGGCTTCATCGCCTCCCACTGGCTCCACACCTGGGCGGTGGAGAAGCCCTGCACGACGAGGTTGGCGGCGTCGAAGACGAGCACCAGCCCCGGGTGGTTGACGCGCCGGTGGATCTCGGCGAGGAGGTGGCCGTCGCGGCCGACGAGGTTCGCCTCGACCTCCAGGCCGAAGGTCAGGTCGGAGCGGTGGCAGGCCTCGGCGATGCGGCCGATGCGGTCGACGGCCTGCTCGAGATGGTCGGCGGGCGCCGACCCCTTCGGCGGATAGAAGGAAAAGCCGCGGATCAGTTTGGTCTCGAAGGCGTGCGCGAGTTCGCAGGCCCGGGCGACGTCGCGGGCGAGGTAGCGCTCGAAGGGGACGAAGGCGTTGTGCGTGCCGTCGTCGACGTCGACGAGCTTCGTCTTCCCGATCGGGGAGGCGATCGACGCCACGTTGAGCCCGTAGCGATCCTCGAGCTGCCGGATGCGGCGGATCTCGGGGAGCGAGAGCTTCATGACGTTCTTCACCCCCTTGCCGACGTCGATGAAGCGCAGGCTGTAGTACTCGAGCCCGAGCGCGGCCAGCGCCGTGAACTGCTCGACCGCCGTGAGATCGAAGGCCGACTCGTCGGCCAGGGCGGAGAGGAGCACCTGCGGCGACTGGGCCATGGCGGGATTCCCGGGGGGATGGGGCGGAAGGACGCGGGGGGCGGGGGCCGGCCTGGCCGCTCACGCCGCCGGAGGGATGTCGGCGCCGGCGGGATGCGAGACGACGATCCGCGAGGAGATGCCGCCGCGGGGCGTGAAGCAGGCCACGAGCGTCATCCGCCGCGGCGCGACCACGGCCACCAGGTCGTCGAGGATCCGGTTGGTGACGTTCTCGTAGAAGATGCCTTCGTTGCGGAAGGCCTGGAGATACAATTTGAGGCTCTTGAGTTCGACGCACAGCCGGTCGGGCACGTACCGGAACGTGAGCGTGCCGAAGTCGGGCTGGCCCGTCTTGGGGCACATCGAGGTGAACTCGGGGCAGATGATCTCGATGAGATAGTCCCGCCCGGGGAACCGGTTCTCGAAGACCTCGAGCTGGGATCGCGACGGCGGGCTGTGCGGCGGAGGCGTGTCGGAAGGGCTTTTCATGGGAGCAAGTGTGCCATGAACGCGGACCGGGCGGAAGCCGCCCGCGCCCCCCGGCGCGCCGTGGTCCTCCTCTCCGGAGGCCTCGATTCGGCCACCGTGGCGGCCTGGGCCATCCACGAGGGCTGGCTGACGACCGCCCTGTCGATCGATTACGGGCAGCGCCACCGCGTCGAGCTCGACAGCGCCCGGGCCGTGGCCGACCACCTGGGGATCCGCGATCACGTGGTGCTCCGGGTCGATCTGGCCCCCTTCGGATCCAGCGCCCTGCTCGATCCCTCCATCCCCGTGCCCCATGACCGTCCCGCGGCGGCGATGGCCTCGGGCATCCCCGTGACCTACGTCCCGGCGCGGAACACGGTGTTCCTGAGCCTGGCGCTGGCCCTGGCGGAATCGCGCGGCGCGACGGCCGTCGCGGTGGGGGTCAACGCCATCGACTACAGCGGCTATCCCGACTGCCGACCGGAGTTCATCGACGCCTTCCGCCGTGTGGCGGCCCTGGGCACGAAAGCCGGCGTCGAGGGGCGCCCGATCGACATCCTGGCGCCGCTGGTCGACCTGTCGAAGGCGGAGATCGTCGCCCTGGGGACCCGGCTCGGCCTCGATCTGGGCCTGACGACGAGCTGCTACGACCCCGCCCCCGACGGCCGCCCCTGCGGCCGCTGCGATTCCTGCCGCCTGCGCGCGGAGGGCTTCGCCGCGGCGCGCGTCGTCGACCGGCGTGCCGCGGGAGGCTGATGCGGCCGTGCGGATCGCCGAACTCTACGCGTCGTTGCAGGGAGAGGGGCTCCTGGCCGGCACGCCGAGCGTGTTCGTCCGTTCCAGCGGCTGCAATCTGCGCTGCCGGTGGTGCGACACCCCCTTCACCTCCTGGCAGCCGGTGGGCACGGAGCGCGACGCGGCCGAGATCGCCGCCGCCGTCGCCACCCACGGCCTGCGGCACGTCGTCCTCACCGGCGGCGAGCCCCTGCTGCCCGGCGACGCCGCGCGGGTGTGCGCGGCACTGCGCAGCGGGGGCGGGCACCTCACCGTGGAGACCGCCGGCTCGGTGCTGCCGCCGGGGGCCGATCCCGCCACGCTCGCCGACCTGATCTCGATCAGCCCCAAGCTCGCCTCCTCCGCGCCCCCGGCCGAGACACCGGGCGACTGGCGGCGCCGGCACGACGCGGCCCGCCGGGACGACGACGTGCTCGCCCTGCTCCTGTCCGCCCCGGCCTGGCAGATGAAGTTCGTCGTCGGCTCGCGCGGCGATCTCGACGAGACGCTCCGCTGGCTCGACGCCCTCGAGGGGCGCGCCGGTCCGGCGGGCCTGCCGCGGCGGCGGGTGTTCGTGATGCCGGAGGGGGTCGCCCCGGAGCGGTTGGACGCGGTCACCGCGTGGCTCCGCCCCGCGGCGGAGGCCGAAGGGGTGCGTTTCGCCCCGCGCCACCACATCGCCTGGTTCGGCCATCGGCGCGGCACCTGACGCCCCGCCGACGCCGCGGGGATCAGCCGTGGGCCTTGGCCGGCGCGTGGGCCCGCGGCCCGAAGGCCAGCACCGTCGCCGCACCCGCCGCGACGACCAGCAGCCCGGCGAGGAACACCGGGCTCACCGAATCGGGCTTCGTCTCGGCCAGCGCGAGCGTCGTGAAGGTGTTGATCACCGGCGCGCAGCCGAACACCACCGGCATCACGGTGAAGGGCTTGCCGCCGCAGGCGAAGGCGAGGATCGTGCCCAGGGCGCCGAGCGCCCCCAGCGACCCGGCGGCGAGGCTCCAGACGAGGCCGCCGGGATGCCAGGTGCCGGTGTCGCCGGTGGGCCCCAGCAGCGCCAGGGGGACGAGCACGGCGATGAGGAAGTAGGAGACGCCGATGCAGATCAGCGGGCGCAGCCGGCTCCCCGCCATCGCCGTCTGCCCCTTGTGCAGCACCGGCCCGTAGGCCCCCCAGGAAAGCATCGCCATCGCCGCCGAGAGGAGGACGCCGAGCACGTTCTCCGCCTTCTTCTCCACCGTCTTCGCGGGCGCCGCGGTGGCCTGGGCGTCGGCGGCCGCGGCCGCCGGGGCGGGGGCGGCATGAGGGGCCGCCTGCGGCTTGAAGACGAGCACCGTGGCGGCGCCGGTGATGACGAGGATCAGGCCGGCGAGGAAGGGGGCCTTCAGTTGGTCGAAGGCCTTGTTCATCGTGGCGTTGAGGAGCGTGTTGACGACCGGGGCGCCGCCGAAGACGCGCAGCGCCAGGATCACCCCCAGCGCCCCCAGCGCCCCCGCCACCCCCGCGACGAGGCTCCAGAGGATGCCCGTGCGCGTCCAGGATCCCTTCTCACCGGCGCGGGCGAGGATCGCGGAGGGCACGACGATCGCGATCCCGAAGTAGGCCAGGCCCACGCACATGAAGGCCCGCAGCGCGGAGCCGAGTTGGCCGCTGCCGATGTGGAGCACCGGGCCGTAGACGCCCCAACACAGCGCGGTCAGGGCGATGGCGGCGAGCATGCTCACGAACTGGATCATCGGGGCACTCCGCGGGAGGGGAGACGGGGAAGCAGGAAGGGAGACGGAGCAGTCGAGGGGGAGACGGAAGCGGCGCGACGGAACGCCGGGCCGCCCTCAGGCGACGCGGCTGGAGCCGCCGGGAGCGGCCTGCGGCGCCGCGGCGCCGGACAGTAGGGAGAGTATCATACGCCCCACGTCGTCGACGGCGAGGAGACGCATGCAGTCGTGGTGCCCCAGCGGGCAGGTGCGCTTGCCGCAGGGGGCACAGGGGAGGTCGAGGCGCATCTCGCGCAGGGCCGGATGGTCGGACCATCCGAGGCGCGGATCCATCGGCCCCAGCAGGCACACCGTGGGCACGCCGAAGGCCGCCGCGAAATGGCGCGGCCCGCTGTCGGAGGTGACCATCACCGCCGCACGCCGCACCAGCGCCTTGGAGAGGCCGAAGGGGAGATTGGGCTCGTCGGCGAGGCTGCGGACCGCCGGATGGCCGACGCGGGACGCGATCGCGCGGGCGTCGTCGCGATCGCCCGGCCCGCAGTGGACGACGACGCGCGCCTCGGGGTGGTGCTCGAGCAGGAGGCGCGCCAGCGCCGCGAACTTCTCCCCTCCCCAGCTCTTCGCCGGGCCGAAGGCGCCGTTGTCGTTGAAGACGACCAGCGCCCCGCCGCGCCGGTCGGGGAAGAGCCGCGCGAGCACGTCGTCGCAGAGCCGCTCGTCCTCCGGCAGCGTCGCCAGTTCCGGTGTCAGCGGCCCGGCGGGCAGCCCGATCCGCTCCACCAGCGCCATCCCGGTGCGCGTCGGCGACCAAACGTCGCGGCGGCCGCCCACGCTCGGCACCTCGAGGACGTCGGTCAGCAGGGCACGCCGCCAGTGGCCGGCGAACCCGACGCGCCGCGGCACGCCGGCGGCCAGCGCCAGGGCCGCGGTGGAGAGCGAGTTGGGCACGACCAGCGCCGTCTCGAAGCGCCGCCGGCGCAGCTCGCGCGCCACCGCGAGGAAGCGCCGCCGGGGATCGCGGGACCGGCGGTCGAAGGGGACGACGTCGTCGAGCCAGGGGGTGCCGGCCAGGATCTCGGCGAAGTGGGGCTTGGCGACGCCGACGATCCGCGCCGACGGCCCCACACCGGCGCGCAGCGCCCGGAGCATCGGGGTCGACATCACCAGGTCGCCGACCCACCGCGGCAGGATCACGAGGACGTCCATCGGCGGTACCCTACCCGGCCGGGGCGCGCCCCTCCAAAGGCAAAAAACGGCGCCGGTCGCGGCGGCTCATCCCCGCGACGCCAGGGCCTCACGCGGGGTGAGCCGCGCCACGGCGCGCGTGGCGGCCAGCCCCGCCAGGAGCGCCACCGCCAGCGAGAGCGCGGCGGTGACGAGGATCCAACCCACCGGCACGCTCGCACGCCCGCCGGCGACGTGCGCCGGGAGCGTGACGGCCCCGGCGACGGCCCCCACGGCCAGCCCCAGCCCCACCATGAAGAGGGTCTCGAGGACCACCACCGCGCGTGACGAGCGCCCGGGGAACCCGAGCGCGGCGAGGAGCCCGAAGGTGCCCACGCGCTCGAGCACACCCTGCACCTGCACCGCGGCCACGCCGGCGGTGCCGAGCAGGAGGCCGAGGGTGCCGAGGGCCTGGAAGGCGGCGAGGAAGGTGTTCTGCACCGCCGAGAGGCGCCGCAGCCGGCCGAGGGCCGGCTCGGTGGTCACGCCGGCGTCCACCCACGCGCCGCGCACCGCCCGTTCCACCGCGCCGGGATCGGCGTCGCCGGCGTCGACGAGGGCCATCGAATACCCGGAGCGCGACGGGAAGAGACGCTCGAAGTCGCGCTCCGCCACGATCACCCAGCCCTGCAGGATCCCGGGCTCGAGCAGTCCCACGATCTCGAACTCCACCGCCACCCCCTCCTCGTCCGGGAGGGTGAACCGGCTCCCCACGCCGCCGTACTTGAGCGCCCAGCGCGCCGTGGCGTCGTCGAGGATCGCGGCGATCGGCGCGTCGGGGCCGCGTCCGAGGAGCCGCCAGGGATCGGCCGCGTCCGCGGGGAGGGGGAGGTGCCCGGTGAAGCGGAAGCCGCCGCGGTCCACGAACCCCGGCCCCACGCCGAGGACCACCGGCCGCGACGCCGCGTAGAGATTCGTGCAGCTGGCGTCGTCGCCGGCGCTGGCCCGGAGGCGTGCCACCCCGGCGCCGGCGAGCAGGTCGCGGTCGACCGCGTCGAGCCCGAGGGCGTCGAGCGCCTCGCGGTCGGATGGATCCACCGACGAGGGAGAGGAGAACGACGCGATCGTCGTCCAGCCACCGGTGGGCCCGGCGCGATCCCGCGGCCGGGCCGGTGGCGCCAGCGAGAACGCCGACACCGCCACGATGAGGAACTCGGCCACGGCGACGATCGCGGCCACCGTGAAGGCACGCTGCGGACGGTGCGCGAGCCCGCGCCACGCCAGCCGGCCGAGCGAGTCGAGGATGTGGCCGGTGGCCGCCCGCGCGAGCCACCGGCGCACCAGCGCCAGCAGGCCGACCAGCGCCAGCGCCCCGGCCAGGAAGAAGAGCCCCACGGCCGCCTGCGCGTCGGCGTTGCCCGCCATCCAGGCGGCGGCGGCCGCCGCCACGAGTGCCGCCGCGGCCAGGACCG
>CAISKG010000487.1 GCA_903885855.1 uncultured Planctomycetaceae bacterium | reverse complement strand
TCTACGGCGGCTTCCCGCGCGACGCCCATCCCATGGCCACGCTGGGGAGCGTGGTGGGAGCGCTGTCGACCTTCTACCGGGATTCGCTCGACGTCCGTGATCCGCGGCAGGTGGAGGTGAGCGTCCACCGGCTGATGGCCAAGCTCCCCACGATCGCCGCCTACGCCCACAAGAAGTCGATCGGCCAGCCGCTCATCTACCCGCGCAACGACCTCAGCTACTGCGAGAACTTCCTCCAGATGATGTTCGCGGTGCCGTGCGAGGAGTACCACGTCGACCCCGACTTCGCCGACGCCCTCGACATGCTCCTCATCGTGCACGCCGACCACGAGCAGAACTGCTCCACCTCGACGGTGCGGATGGTGGGGTCGAGCGACGCCAACCTCTTCGCCAGCATCTCGGCCGGCATCTGCGCCCTGTGGGGCCCGCTCCATGGCGGCGCGAATCAGGCCTGCGTGGAGATGCTCGAACGGATCGTGGCCGACGGCGGCAACGTGAAGAAGTACGTCGATCTGGCCAAGAAGAAGGACTCCGGCTTCCGCCTCATGGGCTTCGGGCACCGCGTCTACAAGAACTACGACCCCCGCGCGAAGCTGATCAAGGCGACGTGCGACCGGCTGCTGGCGAAGATCTCGCGCCACGACCCGATCTTCGACATCGCCCAGCAGCTCGAGGAGGTGGCGCTGGCCGACGAATACTTCGTGGAGCGCAAGCTCTACCCCAACGTCGACTTCTACTCCGGCGTCATCTACCGGGCGATGGGGATGCCGGTGCAGATGTTCACGGTGCTGTTCGCGATCGGCCGCCTCCCCGGCTGGATCGCCCACTGGATCGAGATGCACCACTCGCCGACGAAGAAGATCTGCCGGCCGCGTCAGATCTACACCGGCGAGACGCTGCGCGACTTCGTGCCCATCGGCGAGCGCCGCTGACCGCCCGCGGACAGGTCGGCCGTGAGCGTGCCCCCGGCGGAGGATGCCCGGAGAGACGCTGGGGTCGGGGCGTGACCGCCGGCCCGGCTCACGCCTGCCCGCGGGTCCGCTTGCGCCGGAAGAAGTCGGAGAGGATCCGGCCGCACTCGTCGGCCAGCACACGCCCGACGTGCTCCACGCGGTGGTTCAAGCGGGGGTCCTCGAAGAGCCGGTAGAGCGATTCGACCGCGCCCGCCTTGGGGTCGGGGGCCCCCCACACCACCGCCGGCACACGCGCCTGGAGGATCGCCCCGGCGCACATCGGGCAGGGCTCGAGCGTGACGTAGAGGATGCAGCCCTCGAGGCGCCACGACCCCAGCGCCGCGGCCGCCTGCGTGAGGGCGATCATCTCGGCGTGGGCGGTGGGGTCGGCCAGCTGCTCGCGCTGGTTGTGGGCGGCGGCCACCACGCGGCCGGCGGCCACGACGATCGCCCCCACCGGCACCTCGTCCTCCGCCTCGGCGGACCGGGCCTCCTCGAGGGCCAGGCGCATCCACCGTTCGTGGAGGGGGGCGCCCGGCAGCTGCAGGTCGTCCATCGCGGCAACTCCGGGCGGATGACGCGGCGGCTTTCCGAGCGTGGCGCCGCCACGGTACGATTCTGCCGGTTCATCCACGCATCCGCCAGCCGCCACGGTGATCGACCGGGAGGATCATGATGGGAGACTTGGTCGGTCAGTTCCAGGAGCCGCTCGGGCTCCTGCTCCGCTGGGGCCACATCCTCGCCGCCGTGGTGGCGCTGGGGGGGCTGTTCTTCTCGCGCTTCGCCCTCCTGCCGGCGCTCGACGATCTCGACGAGGCCGCCCGGCAGCGCGTCCACGACGGCGTCCGCCGGTCGTGGCTGATGTGGGTGATCGGCGCGATCACGATCCTCCTCGTCACCGGCCTGGTGAACTACCTGCTCACCATCTCCCGGGCCGGCAGCGAGGCCTGGGGGGGCGACGGCCGGGCCTGGATGCGCTACCACAAGTACCACGCCCTGATGGGGGCGAAGATCCTCTTCGCCTTCGCGCTCTTCTACGTGGCCAGCGCCATCGTCGGCCGGGGCGAGGGCTCGCGCTGGGCCCGCGACGACCGGAGGAAGAGCCTCGGCATCGCACTGGGGCTCGGGCTGGCCGTCGTCATCATCTCGGGCTACCTGCGGCAGATGCACACCGGCCCCAACGTCGTGGCGCGCGACGACGGCGGCGCCCGCATGGGGGGCGCAGGGGACGACGCCGCGCCCGGCCGCGAGGACGACTTCGGCGGCGGTGGTATCGGCGGCGCCGGGGTGGGCGGCCGTCGCGGGTCGGCCGGTGGCCCCCCTCCCGACCGCACCCCTCCCGACGAGGGCACGCCCGAGCCCGGCGCCGACGATTCCCCGGCCGCCCCCCGGCCGCCGAGCGATCCTGTGCGGCCCCCCGACGAAGGCGAGCCCGAGCCGGGCGCCGACGCCCCGGCCCCCTCGTCCGAACCCGCCCCCGCCGGCGCCTGACGCGGCGTTCCAGGAGCAGCCCGTGGACAAGAAGGACAAGAAGCGCCTCGAGGTCCTGCAGCAGAAGATCTCGAAATTGCAGCAGCTCCTGGCTGCGGCCAAGAAGCAGCCCGACGATCCGGCCGACGTGCCGCGGTTGGAGAAGGAACTGGCCGCGGCGCACGCCGAGCTGACGGCGCTCAAGAAGGGCTGACGGCGCCCGGCGCGACGCACCAGCCGGACAGGAGCCAGCGGAGTGGCCATGGATCATTGCCCCGAAGCGGTCGCCCGGGAGCTCGACGCCCCCTTCCCGCTCGACGCGGCGGCGCGGACGCGTTTCCGCGAGCAGGGCTACCTCAAGGTGCCGGGCGTGTTCTCGGCGGAGACGGTGGCCTGGATCGACGGCGTGGTGACGGCGCTGGTGGCGGCGAAGAACCCGCTGGCCGGCGTGCCGATGGAATCGCGCGACACCTACGGCAAGGCCTTCATCCAGGTCTTCAATCTGTGGCTGGAATCCCCGGCGGGCCGGCGCGTGGGCCACTCGCGCCGGCTGGCCGGCATGGCCACCGACCTCCTCGGCACGTCGGGGGTGCGGATGTGGCACGACCAGGCGCTGTTCAAGGAGCCGGGCGGCGGCCACACCCCCTGGCACGCCGACCAGCAGTACTGGCCGATGCAGTCGGCGCTGTGCTGCACCGCCTGGATCCCGCTCCACGCCGTGCCGCTCGAGCAGGGACCGCTGTCCTTCGCCCCGGGGAGCCACCTCAAGAAGATCGGCCGCGATCTGGCGATTTCCGACGATTCCGAGCGGCTGATCCGCGAGGCGCTCTCCACGGAGGGGATCCGCGAGGCGATCGAGCCCTACGCGCTGGGGGAGGTGTCGTTCCACCTGGGATGGACGCTGCACCGCGCCGGCCCCAACACCACCGTCTCCCCGCGGCGTGTCCACACGGTGATCTACATGGACGAGGCGATGCGCCTCGCGCCCCCGCGGAACTCCTGGCAGGAGGCCGACCACCGTGCCTGGACCCCCTCCACCGCCGTCGGCGAGGTGATGGACGACCCGCTCAATCCGGTGCTCTTCACGGGCGCCCGGGGGGCATGAGGCCGCCGCCGGAGCCCCCCCGTCAGGACGCGCCCGCCGCCGCGGGGTAGAATCGCCTTTGAAAGGGGCATGCACGGGCACAACCGATGGGGCTCGAAGGACTTCTCGCACTGTTCGGCCTCGGCGCGCGCAAGGAGCCGCCGGCGCCCCCCAAGGGGGCCCGCCCGGCCGATCCCCGCCCCGGCAGCAGCGAACGGCAGCCCACCAAGGAGGAGAAGGCGGCCGAGAAGGTGCGCCTCAAGGTGCGCGCCCAGCGCACCAAGAACCGCGTCGACATCTGGAAGCGGTTCGAGCCGCTGCACAACAGCATCTCCGGGACGATGTCGAGCTTCTACAAGGCCCGCGAGAAGATGACCGACAAGATCGTCGGCCTGAAGGTTCTCGACCCCAAGAAATGCGCCCCGATCGAGGGACGCTACAAGGGCCTCGGCAAGCCCCCGGAGGGGGAGATCGGCGAGCAGATCCTCGGCCCCAACATCGTCAAGACGCTCGATTGGGGCGTCTCCACCGAGGGGGGCGGCTTCGTCGTCGAGGAGTTCATCGAGGGGGCCCTGCTCCACGCCCTGATCTCGAAGAGGGAGGCCTTCTCCCCGGCGCAGCGCCTCGATCTGGTGCGCCAGGCGGCCGGGGCGCTGGAGTGCGTGCACCGGGCCGGATTCGTCCACCGCGACGTCTGCCCGCGGAACTTCATCCTCGCCCCCGACGGTCGCCTCGTGCTCTTCGACTTCGGCCTGACGGTGCCCGACAAGCCGGTGTTCCTCCAGCCGGGCAACCGCATCGGCACCCCCAACTACATGGCCCCGGAGGTGGTGCGCCGCCGCCAGGCCGACAAACGCATCGACATCTTCTCGCTGGGCGTCACCGCCTACGAGATCTGCACGCTGACGCTCCCCTGGCCGCGCGGCGCGTCGGGCCGGGCGGCGCTGGCGCACGACACGCTCGCCCCCGACGACATCCGCGAGCACTGGCCCGAGATCCCGCCCGCCCTGGCGGGGGCGATCATGGCGGCGATCGCCGCCGACCCCGACAAGCGTCCCCCGAGCTGCAGCGACTTCCTCTCACGGTTCGCCAAGGTGACGCTCGATTGACCCCGTCCCCCGCCCGCACCGGGCGGGGAGGCGGTGCGGCCCGGTGCCGTCATCCCTCCCTCCCCGCCGCCGGGAGGGCCCCCCGGAGCAGGCCCGGGGCGGTGGACTTGAAGGGGCCCCGGCGGCTTCCTACGCTGTGGGTTTGCCGCGGGGTGCCTCCGGGCCGACCGCCGTCCGCCCGCCATCCTCCGCCTCACCAGGAACATCCGCCATGACCATGGACAAGAGCCTCCGCGTCCGCAAGGGCTCCACGTCCGCCCGCGGCGTCCTTTCCCGCGCCGAACGGATCTCGAAGCTCCAGGAGCAGGAGCGCTGGCAGGACGGCCGCAGCCCCCTCGGGCTCCCCAAGGTGCGGGTCTACAAGCTGGCGATGAAGAAGAAGAAGGCCGCCAAGAAGGAAGAGGCGGAGGCCGGCAAGGGCGGTGCCGCCGCCAAGGGCGCGGCGGCCCCGAAGAAGAAGTGAGCGGCCGCCGGCGCGGTCACCCTCGCGGAGACGCCCCGCCGGCGTCCGCCGCGTGGCGGACGAGCGCCGTGAGCACCTCCTCGGCCGCCTTCAGGCCCGAGCCGATGACCTGGGGGATTCCCACGCCGTCGTAGGCGGCCCCGGCCAGCGCCAGCCCCCGCCACGCCGCGATCCGCCGCCCGATCCGGGCCACGCGATCGCGGTGGCCGAGGTGGTACTGCGGCATCGCGCCCGGCCAGCGCGCCACTTCCACGAGCGCCGGCTCCCCCTCCGCGCCGAGGAGCACCGCGAGCTCCCGCCGCGCCAGGTGCACGATCTCGGCGTCGTCGAGCCGGGCCCGCTCCGGGTCGAGCGCGCCGCCGAAGAACACGCGCAGCAGCACGTGCCCCTCCGGCGCACGGCCCGCGAACTTCGACGACGCGAAGCTCACCGCCAGCGCCGCACGCCCCTCGACGCGCGGCACCACCATGCCCGCGGCATCGAGCGGATGGGCGACCCTGTCGCGCCGATAGCCCAGCGCCACCACCACGCTGTCGGCGTGCTCGATGGCGGCCAGATCCGTGGCGAGCGCCGCATCGACGGACCCGAGGACACTGGCCGCCGCCGGCGCGGGGAGCGCCACGACGACGCCGTCGGCGTCGATGCAGCCGCCGGCCGGGCCGGCGAGCGCCACGCGGTAGCCCCCCTCCGGACGGGGCGTGACGCTTCCGGCACGCTCCGGCACGAGCGTCACCCCGGCCGCGGCCAAGCGCCCCACGGCGCGATCGACGACCGATCCCAGCCCCCCGCCGAGGGTCACGAACTGCCCATAGCGGGCACCGGTGCCGCGGTGGTCGGCGGAGAGTCCGGCCAGGCGCCGCTCCTCGGCCACCGACAGGCTGCCATGCTCCCGTTCCATGGCGACGAATTCGGGGCAGGCGGCGTCCATGCTCAACCGCGAAGGGTCGGCGGTCCAGATCCCCGCCACCAGTGGCTGCACGAGGCGGTCGAACGCCTCGCGCCCGAGGCGCCGCACCGCGAACGACTCGAGCGATTCGTCGTCGGTGTCCCGGCGTGCGGGGACGTCGCGCTCGGCGAGCAGCCGCGCCTTGCCGGCGTCGGAGAGCAGCGCCGTGGCCCGGATGCCCGCCGCGTCGCCCGGGGCGAGGAGGCGGAATCCGGTCGGCACCGGCAGCGGACGCCCGCCGTGGAACACCAGCGCACGCCGCGCCTCCGGGCGCACCGGGACGATCTCCGCCGCCAGGCCGAGGCGCTCGAAGAGGGCGATCGCCTCCGGCCGCGACGCCAGGACGTTGTCGGCGGCACGCTCCACCAGCCAGCCGTCGCGGCGCACCGTCTGCACGACGCCGCCGAGGGCGGGAGCGGGATCGAGGAGCACCACGCGCGGCGCCGCCGCCCCGGCCGGCCCCGCCCCGGCCGCCGCCAGCCGATCGGCCGCCGCCAGCCCCGCGAAGCCGCCGCCGATCACGACGACACGAGGCTCCGGGGGCACGGGCATGCGGGTTTTCCGAAGGGCCCTGGATTCTAGCCCGACCGGCCGGGGATCGCGGAAATCCGCGGCTTTTCCAGGGCGAAGCGGGGACCGGGCCCGCGCCGACCGTCCGCGCGAAGTTGGGCTGGACCGGGGTGGAGCGGGAGCCTACCTTCCCGCCCCGGCTTTTCCGGAGTCCGCCGTCGGCGGCTCCGCGCCCGTTCAAGGAGGAACCGTCGTGGCCATCCAGCCGACCCCCCACGCCCGCCGCACCACGCTGCCGGTACTCGCCCCCACGCTGCTCATGGCGCTGGCCGCGATGGGCCCTTCCTCCGCCGCCCCTCCGGCTGCCGCCCAACCGCCCCGGTACCGCGTGCCCCGCTGGGTGGAATTGATCGGCGAGGAAGGGGCCGCCGGCCGCCGCTCCGACGCCGGCGAGGCCTCCGACGCCGCGCCCGCGCCGCTGCCGCAGGCCGCAGCCGCCACGGCGACCGCCATCCGCTCCGCCCCGGTGACGATCGAGCCCACGCCCCCCGCCGACGGCCGCGGCCGTCCCGGCCGCGCGCTGCTTCGCTCGCGCGCCCCCGCGGACGTCACGGCCAAGGCCACCCTCGTCAGCGGTTGGGGCGAGATCGGCGAGGCGCCCAGCGCCCGCCAGGCCGGCGGTGACACGGAGGGCTCCACGACCGGCGGCATCCCCACCCACGACGGCCTCGGCCCCGAGAACAGCGTCCTGCAGGCCACCGACACCTCAGCCCCGACCGACGCCGAAGCCGCGGCCGACACCGACGCGCCCCTGCTGCCCCCGCCGGGCCCCGCCGACACCCGTCCCGCCGCTCCGGCCGCCCTCCCCGAGACGGGCGACGAGGCGCCGAGCCCGGCCGACGACCAGGCGCCGGCCCCGGCACGCGGCACCCGTGACGGCGCCGACGAACCGCAGCTGGCCATCGAGCCGGTGACGTTCGCCGGGATCCTCGTGGGGCGCACCGACCGCGCCGCGCTGCGGGCCGCCATGGAGCCCGACTACGGCATCGGCGAGCCGTTCACCCGCGAGGACGGCACCGAGGGCTTCGCCTGGTCGATGCCCGACGGCGTCGTCGAGCGGGTCGAGGCCACGCTCGACGGCGACACCGTCGACAGCCTGCGTCTCAAGCTGGCCGATCCGCTCTCCGTCGACCAGCTCAGCGGGATGTTCCAGATCGGCGATCTGGCGAGCGTCTCGGTGCTGGACGAGAGCGGTGTCTCGATCGGGGAGGTGTTCCCCGAGGTCGGATTGATCTTCAGCCTCAAGCCCGGGACGCGCTCGGCGCTGGCGGTGATGATCGAGCCGCTCGATCCCGAGGCCTTCGTGCTCCGCGCCGAGGGGGAGCTCCAGACCGACACGGCCGTGGCCCTGGCCGACCTCAAATTCGCCGTCACGCTCGACCCCCAGCACCTCCGCGCCCGCCGCATGCTGCTGGTGCTCCTCTGCGAGCAGGGGAAGTGGGAGGCGGCCCTCGAACTCGCCGACGCCACCGAGGCGATCGATCCCGACGACGTCTGGACGCGGCTCAAGGGGGCGAGCATCGTCGCGGCCCTGGGCCGCTTCGACGACGCCCGCGAGCGCCTGGCGGCCGTGAAGACGCTGCCGCGCCTCGAGGGCGTGGGCAGCGCCCAGGTCGAGCGGATGCTCGGCCGCATCGCCATCGAATGCGACCGCCCCGATCCGCGGGCCGCCGTGCGTCACTTCGAGGCCGCCATCCGGGCCGCCACGCCCCTCAAGACCGCCCGTTCCGAGTCGGTGCGCGACGCGGCCCGTGACGTCCTGCTCGACACCCACCTGGGCATGGCCGTGGCCATCGCCAAGGGGGAGTGGCAGCGGAAGGGCGAGGTGGTCGCGAAGTGGCTCGCCGCGGCGACGAAGATCGTCGAGAGCGTCGACGACGACGCCCCCGAGCGGCCGCTGATGGAGATCCAGCTGTGCCGCGGCGCCCTGGCCGCGGCGACGGCCTGCGAGACGGTCGATCCGCTCCCCTGGGTGAAGCGGCTCCTCGTCACGCGCGACGGCATGTCGGCCGGGCTCTCCGACCCGTGGCGGCGGCGCCAGGTCGACTGGGAGACCGGGCGCGGCCTGGCCGACGCCCTCACCTCCGCGCAGCGCCGCGGCGAGGGCTCCGACGCCCTCGACAACGCCACCCTCACCGTGGCCTACCTGGAGCGCGGCGCCGAATGGCGCGATCTCACCGACGCCGAACGCGGGACGATCGGCGATCTCCTCTTCCGGATCGGCGTCCTCCACAGCCTGCAGCACGGCGACCATGCCACCGCCGTCACCTGGTTCGACAAGGTGCGCCCCTACTGGAAGGGCAACGACACCCACGGCGCCGAGGGCGACGTCGGCCGGCTCGGCGAATCGTACGTGAGCATGGCGGTGTCGTACTGGCAGGTCGATCGCCGCGAGGACGCGCTCGACCTGTGCCGCCGCGGCATCGACTGCATGGTCAGCGCCGTCGACGCCAAGCAGCTCGACGAACCGGCCCTGGCCCTGGCCTACGACAATCTCTCGAAGATGTACGCCGAACTGGGCGAGGACGAGCGCTCGCGGACCTATGCCGAGATGGCCAGCCGGGCCGAGGCCTCCGGCCAACGCCGCTGATCCCCGCCGCCACGCGCCCGCCGCGGCGGGCGCTCCCTCACAGCAGGCTTTCCAGCAGCAGGCGCATCTTGCGCAACTCCGCCGTCTGCTCGACGCCGGGCAGCGGCGGGAGATGCACCGACAGCGCCCGGCGGTAGCCGACCCGCTCCAGCTGGTTGAAGAGCTTGCCGTACTCGACGTTGCCCTGGCCGATGCGCACCTGGAAGGCGTCGGGCTTGGTGTCGCGCAGGTGGACGTGGCGGACGTACTTGAGGATCGGCTCCCAGTTGGCCGGCTTCTTGTGACCGTAGATGAAGTGGCTGGGATCGAGCGTCACGCCCAGGCCGGGGACGTTGCGGCACAGCGAGGCGGTCGTCTCGGCGTCCTGGGTCATCCGCCCGGCGGCGGTCTTCACCGCCACGATGGCGTCGAGCCCCGCGGCCACCGCGACCAGGCGCCGCAGCCGCTCGATCTCGCCGTTGAAGGGGGTTCCCAGCTCCGACGACTCCACCACCATCGTCACCACGCCGAGCGACTTCGCCAGCCGGCAGGCGGCCTCGAACTGCTCGTACATCGTGGGGGATTCGGCCGCCTGGAAACTGACCGCCACCGGCCGGAGCCGTTGCAGGTCGCTGCAGGCGCGCACGGCCTCGTCCGACGACGCGGCGACCACGGCCGGCTGGAGGTGCCCCCCCTGCTCGTGCACGTCGATCTCGACCGCGGTGTACTCCAGCTCCGCGAGGCGCTCCATCGCCTTGGCCAGCGGCATCTCGGGGAAACACTCGGTGCTCACGCTGACGATCACGATGCGTCGCTCCTTCCGTCCGGGCCGGGGATCCGTCGACCGCCGCCAAGGGTAGCGGCGGACGGCGCCGGATGGCAACATGACCGGACACGTTCTCCGCGCCGACGCCGTGCGCGTCGCGCTCCACGCGATCCGATCGGAGCCCGCCGATGAGCACCGCCGCGCCGCACGCCCCCCCGACACGCGTGATCCTCGAGAACGACACCTCCCGCGGGCGCCGCTGGCGCTGGCTGCCCTGGTGGATCGCCGGGATCTCGCTCGTCGTCGCGGCGTCGGCGGTGGCCGCCAACGCCCGCTACTTCCAGAAGCAGGGCGCCCTCGCCGAACGCTGGCACTCCCTCTCCAAGGAGGCCCCCAACAAGGTGGCGATCGTCGACGTGGTGGGGGCGATCATGGGGGGCGACGGCTTCGCCCGCCGGCAGATCGAGCAGGTGGCCGACGACGAGAGCGTGAAGGCGTTGGTGCTGCGCGTCGACAGCCCGGGGGGCACCGTCGCCGGCAGCGACGAGCTCCACCACCGCCTCGCCCGGCTCGTGGAGAAGCGCTCCCTGCCGGTGGTGGTGAGCATGGGCTCGATCGCCGCCAGCGGCGGCTACTACGTCGCCATGGCCAACGGCGGACGCGAGGACGTGATCTACGCCGAGCCCGCCACCCTCACCGGATCGATCGGCGTCATCATCCCCCACTACGACTTCTCCCGGGCGCTCAAGCGCTTCGACGTCGCCGACGATTCGATCACCAGCGGCCCCCTCAAGGAGATGCTCTCCCCCACCAAGGAGCGCGCCCCAGAGCTGGCCGAACGCGAGCGCAAGGTGCTCCAGGCGCTGGTGGACGACATGTTCGCCCGCTTCAAGGAGGTCGTCCGGGGGGGGCGGCCGAAACTCGACGGCGACGCCCTCGACGCGGTGGCCACCGGGCAGGTGTTCACGGCCACGCAGGCGCGCGAGGCGGGCCTCGTGGACCGGATCGGGTTCCTCGAGGATGCGGTCGAGAGGGCCGTCGAGCTGGCCGGACTGACCAAGGACACGGCGCGGGTGGTGCGCTACGAGCGGCCGCGCGGCCTGCTCGACGAGATCCTCGGCGTGGACGTGGCGGCCGCCGTGCGGGGCACCGGTCCCGCGCGGGGCCCGGCCGAGGCGCTCCTGCCGCGGTCTGTGCTCGACGCCTTCGTGGAATGGACGACGCCGCGGCCCTGGTATCTGTGCACCTGGTGGCCGGCGATCCTCTCGAGCGGCCCCTGACGCCGCCGGCCCCGTCAGCGGTGATCCGCCGCGGCGGCGCCATCGGCCGGAGCGGACCGCAGCACCGCGGCGGCGGCGCGCTCCAGGGCGCGCACCAGCGGCCCGGGCCACAGTCCCAGGCCGAACAGCACCGCCAGCAGCACCGCCAACGACGCGCGTTCGCGCGGCAACACCGCGTGACGGGGGGCGTCGACGTCGCGGCCCCCGCCGAAGACGTGGAACCAGCAGCGCATCACGGCGATCCCCGACAGCACCGTGGAGACGATGATGCACAGCCCGGCGCCGAGGTGGTCGTCGAGGAGCCCGGTCACGATCAGGTCGTCGGCCACGAACGACAGCGTTCCGGGGAGGCCGATCGCGGCCATGCCGAAGAGGAGGAAGAAGGCCGCCAGCTCGGGCGCGTCGCGGAAGCGCCCCTGGAGGGTGTCGAGGCGGATCGGGCCGGCACGGCTCTCGATCGCCCAGGCCACCAGGCCGATCCCGGTGATCGCCAGCCCGCTCGAGATCCACACGCAGAACGCGCCGTTGAGTTCCATCGCGAGCGTGCCGGATAGGCCGGCGAGGATGATCGCCGACTGGCTCATCGCCAGATGCCCGACGAAGCCGCGCAGGTCGCGCTGCACCAGGGCCAGCGCCGCGCCCCACACGCTCGTCGCCAGGGCGAGGACGGAGAGCATCTCC
Organism: uncultured Planctomycetaceae bacterium; assembly: GCA_903885855.1. Classification (GTDB taxonomy): domain Bacteria; phylum Planctomycetota; class Planctomycetia; order Pirellulales; family UBA1268; genus QWOP01. The sequence continues at coordinate 645 of CAISKG010000487.1, read as the reverse complement.
AGCTCGTGCGGCACCCCGTCGGCGTGCCCCACCAGGAGCCGGACCGCCGTGTAGGCGGCGACGTGCGGCATCGTCGCCAGGAGGGCGGTCGCCATCGGCGCCCCCTCGAAGAGCGCCGGATACCAGGAGTGGAAGGGAACGATCCCCTTGCGGATCGTCACCGCCACGGCGACGAGCCACCCGCCGAGGATGCCGGGAAGGCCGCTGGAGCGGTCCCAGGGGGGATCGACGACCAGCAGCAGCGTGCCGGCCGCCATGCAGGCCAGCGACACCCCGGCATACAGGCCGTACACGCGGGCCGCCGGCCCGCCGCCGGGCGTGACGCGCGTCGAGCGCCAGGTGAGCCGGGCGGTCACGCCCCACAGCGCCACCAGCAGCAGCGGATGCGAGGTGACGAAGAGGGCCAGCGTGGCCCCGAGCGAGAGGAGCGACCGCCGCACGGCACCGGCGTCGAGCCCGCGTCTGGGCGCCACCAGGAGGATCGCCGTCCCCACCAGCGCCACGTACGGGAGGAACACAGCGCTCACGCCGTCGACGAACAGGAGCCGCCCGCCGCCGAGCGCGGGGCCGGCGGCGAACTCGACGCGCTCCCCCCACCCCCAGGCCAGGGCGGCCGACAGTCCGCCGACGAGCGCCGCGGCGGCG
>CAISKG010000486.1 GCA_903885855.1 uncultured Planctomycetaceae bacterium | reverse complement strand
GGTGACGCGCGGCCGGCGCGGCGGGTCGTCGGCGGCCGCCGGCCCGACCGACAGCGACAGCACCGCCGCCGCCGCCAGGGGCAGGATCCGCCGGCACGGCGATCCTCGGCGGGAGCCCCGCATCACGACTCCTCCGCGAACGCCGCGTCGAAGGCCCGGCCCGGCGGGGCGAAGTCGAGGTGTTTGACGAACTGGCAGGCCTCGGCCGCGCCCTGCTCGCGGTCCATCCCCGGATCCTCCCATTCCACCGACAGCGGCCCGCGGTAGCCGATCTGGTTGAGCGCGCGGACGATGGCCTCGAAGTCGATCGCCCCCCGGCCCGGTGAACGGAAGTCCCATCCCCGGCGCGGATCGCCGAAGGGGAGGTGGCTGCCGAGGATCCCGCTGCGGCCGTCGAGGGTCGTGGCGGCGTCCTTGATGTGCACGTGGTAGATCCGCTCGGGGAAAGCGCGGATGAACTGCACCGGATCGACCCCCTGCCAGTGCAGATGGCTGGGGTCGAAATTGAATCCGAACTCCTCGCGCCGGCCGAGCGCCTCGAGGGCGCGCTCGGCGGTCACCAGGTCGAAGGCGATCTCCGCGGGGTGGACCTCGAGCGCGAAACGCACGCCGCACTCCGCGAAGACGTCGAGGATCGGATTCCAGCGTGCCGCGAAGGTGGCGAACCCGGCGTCGATCGTCTCCTTCGGCACCGGCGGGAAGGAATAGAGGAGGTGCCAGATCGGGGAGCCGGTGAAGCCGTTGACGACCCCCACGCCGAGCTTCTTCGCCGCCCGCGCCGTGCGCGCCACCTCCTCCGCCGCGCGACGGTTGACCCCGGCGGGATCGCCGTCGCCCCAGACATGGGCCGGGAGGATGGCGCGGTGGCGCTCGTCCACGCGGTCGCACACCGCCTGACCGACGAGGTGCGTGGAGATGGCGTGGACGGCCAGGTCGTGGCGCTCCAGTTCGTCGCGCTTCTGGGTGCAGTAGCCCGGCTCGTCGAGGGCCCGGCCGACGTCGAAGTGGTCGCCCCAGCAGGCCAACTCGAGGCCCTGGTAGCCGAAGCCGCGCGCCCGGCGCGCCACGTCGGCCAGGGGCAGGTCGGCCCATTGGCCGGTGAAGAGCGTCACGGGGCGGGGCATGGGGACACTCCGGCGCGGCGGGAGGCCCGCGCCCCCGCCGGGGCGTCGGGCCGTGCGTGTCAGGTGCGGATCACGCGACGCATCAACCACATCCCCCACAGCGTGACCAGCACGTTGCCGGTCCACACCGCCACCGGCGGGACGCTGCCCGACTTCGCCTGCGACACCCCCGCCATGAAGACGGGGTAGTAGACGACGAGGATCGGGAGGAAGCACATGAAGAAGCTGGTGAGGAAGTCGGCGTTGCGCATCCGGATCGCCATCGGGGCGCCGACGAGCACGAAGCACAGGCAGCTGAAGCCGTTGGCCCAGCGGCGCCAGGGCTCCATCTCGATGCGGTGGAGGCGCGCGGTCTCGAGGCGCACCGCCTCGCGCTCCGGCTCCACGTACGCCGGCACGGTGAGGTCGAGCCGGCCGGAGAGCGTCGCCAGCGCGATCTTCGCGGCGGCGATCTCCTCGCACTGGCGGATGCGGCGGTGCTGCTCGGCGACCGCGGCCGGGAAGTCGGCCATCGCGATCTCCGAGGGGCTCGTCGACGCCGCGCCCTTGCGGCTCAGGGTGTCGAGCTCGATCTCGCGCGTGATCTCGTCGGGGAACACCGCCTTGACGTCGCCGACCTGCAGGGTGCCGTCGCGGCAGGTGACCGCCAGGATCCCCTTCGACGGGTCGGCCCGCATCTCCGCCGAGGCCGCCGACACCGTGACGGCGTCGCCCGTCTCCGGCTGGTAGGAGAGGGTCGGGCGCACGAGCGTCCGCCCCTCGACGTGCTTGACGTTGATGGAGATGTGCGGCGCGCTGTAGGAGCGGTGCTGCCGGAGGCGGCCGTAGATGATCTCCTCGACGCTCGAGACGACCACGCGCCGCACGCCGTCGCGCCCCCACGACACGGCCACGTCGTTGAGCCAGACCGAAACCAGGCTCACCGCGACGGCCAGCGCGAAGGCGGGCCACATCGCCGCCATGGGCGAGACGCCGGCCGCCTTGAGGGCGGTGATCTCGTTGGTGGCGGACATCCGCCCGAAGACGCTCGCCACGGCGAAGAGCATGGTGCCCGGGACGGCGAAGCGCATCGCCTCCGGGAGCACGTAGGGGACCAGCCGGGCGATCTGCACGAGGCCCAGGCCCTGCTGCTGCGCCTCCTTCACCAGCCCCACCACCAGCATGAACAGCGTGAGCGCGGAGAGGGCCACCAGGAACACCTGGAGCAGCTCCACCAGCACGTAGCGGGAGAGGATCTTCATCGTCGTCCGCCGGTCAGCGGGCGTCCGGGTGGGATTCGGGGCGGGGGGCCTGCATGCGGATCGTCTCGCCGCTGCGCGCCTCGTCGACCGAGCGCGCGTAGACGGCGATCGCCTCGGCCACGCGCACGGTGGCCTCGTGGAAGCTCCCCGCCGCCGCGTATTTGCGGGCCAGGGCCGTCGCCGCGAGCATCCGCTCGGCCTCCGGCGGGGAGAGGCCGTCGGCCGCCTGCTCGGCGCTGGCCACCACGCCCTCGAGCAGGCTCGCGCGCGGCGTGCAATCGTAGGTGCGGTAGGGGCTCTGGCCGAGGCGGTGGCCGGCCGCCAGGGCCCGCCCGCCGCCGCCGGGCACGGTGAACGCCACCATCGCCATCACGACCGTGGCGAGCATCACCAGGAGTGCCACCGCACTGCCCACGACGCACACCGCGCGGGCCGCATCGGGCAGGCTGCGCACCAGGTCGCCCCACGGGCTGAGCACGAGCGCCACCAGCAGGCTCGCCGCCGCGATCCCCAGCAGCCGCCAGGGAGGGGCCGTCGGGCCCGCGGCGGGGGCGCCGTCGTCGTCGATCTGCCACGGGGGCTCCCCCGCCGTGCTGGCCGACGTCTCCTCGGCGCCGGTGCGGGCGACGATCACCGAGACGTTGTCAGGGGCGCCGCGCACGAGCGTCAGGCCGACGAGCGCCGCACAGGCGTCGCGGGGCGGAAGCTCCCGCATGAACAGGCCGATCTCCTCGTCGGCCACCTGCCCGGAGAGCCCGTCGCTGCACAGCAGGAAGGTGTCGCCGGCCTCCACGCCGATCGGCCCCTCGACGTCGACGTCGACGCTCGCATGGGGGCCCATGGAACGGGTGATGACGTTCTTGCCCACCACCCGCTCGGCCTGCTCGCGCGACAGCCCCCCCTGGGCCTCGAGCTCCCACACGGCGGAGTGGTCGCGCGTGAGCTGCTCGAGGCGGTTGCCGCGCAGCCGGTAGGCACGGCTGTCGCCCACGTGGCACACCAGCGCCCCGCGGGGGAGGATCGCGAGCGTGGTGCACGTCGTTCCCATGCCGAGGTATTCCGGCTGCTGGCGGCCGCGCGTGTGGATCTCGGTGTTGGCCTGCTCCAGGCCCCGCTTGAGGGCCAGCGGGGGGGAGCGGGAGGCGTTCTTCTCGTAGATCAGCGGCACCTGTTCGGCGGCGATCCGGCTGGCACGTTCGCCCGCCACGTGGGCCCCCATCCCGTCGGCGACGAGGAACAGCCAGCCGCGGGTGCGGTACTGCTGGGGGCTCGCCGGTGGCGCGACCGCCAACGAGTCCTGATTGCTGGAGCGGCGCCGTCCGATGTCGGAACGTTCGCCGAACACGAGGGTGGTGCCGGTTCCCACGCTGTCGATCGCTCGGAAGACCCTCGGTGTCGGGGCGGCGACCGAGCCGCCCTCCGGACGCGGGATTCTAGCGGCGTCGCTTCCGCGCCGCGACCGCAAACCCTTGCCGCGGGCCGGGTTTGGGAGCGGCCCGCCGGGGCCGCCCGCCGGTCTGGCGGCAGGGGGGGGCGATCCCTATGGTTTCCGCCATGGCTGCCCCCCGCCCCTTTCCTCCGGCCCGGCCCCTGCTGCCGCTGTGTGCGGCGCTCGTGGTCGCCGTGGCGGCCTCCGGATGCGTGCAGCGGCGGATGACGATCCGCTCGAGCCCCCCCGGGGCGCTCGTCTACGTGGACGACTACCAGATCGGCTCGACGCCCGTGTCGACCGACTTCATCTACTACGGCACCCGCAAGATCCGCCTGGTCAAGGACGGCTTCGAGACACTCACCGTCCGGCAGCCGTTCCCGATGCCCTGGTACCAGGTGTTCCCGCTCGACTTCGTCACGGAGAACCTCTGGCCGTGGGAGATCCGCGACGAGCGCGTCGTCGATCTGGCGATGACGCCCGCCGACTCCCAGCCCGCCGAGGCGGTCGTGGCCCGCGCGCAGCAAGTGCGCCTGGCGGCCGGCAGCCTGCCCCCGCCGCCGACGGCGGGCCCTCCCGGCCTCCCCTCCCTGCCGGGCGGATGGCGCGGCGGCCCGGCTCCGGCGACCGCCCCCCCGCAGGGGCCGCTCGCGTTCCCCGCTCCCGCGCTGCAGGCGCCGTTCCAGAACGCCCCCGCACAGGGCCAGCCGAGCCTCGGACTGCCGCCGTCGGGATTCTGATGGCGGCTCGGGGGCCGCCCCGCCGCCGCCGGTCATGCCATACTGCGGGCATGATGGCATCCGCCCCGGCCACGCGCGCCGCGCTCGACGAGCACAAGCTGCGACGCCTGCGCGCGCTGATGGCGGAGGTGATTCCCGCCAACGCCTTCTACGCGGCGAAGTTCGCCGGCGAGGTGCCCCGGCCGGCATCGCTCGCCGAACTCGCCGACTGGCCGCTGACGACCAAGGCCGAGCTCGTCGCCGGCAGCGCGGGGGGCATCCCCGCCAATCTCACCTTCCCCCCCGAGCACTACGTGCGCTTCCACCGCACCAGCGGCACGCACGGCCGTCCCATGCCGGTGTTCGACACCGCCGCCGATTGGGCCTGGTGGCTGGAGTGCTGGGACGCGATCCTCGCGCGGGCCGAGGTCGGGCCGGGCGATCGGGTGCTCGTCGCCTCGTCGTTCGGCCCGTTCATCGGATTCTGGAGCGGCTTCGAGGGCGCGGAGAAGCGCGGGGCGATGGTCATCCCCACCGGCGGGATGTCGTCGCTGGCCCGCCTCCAGCTCGCCTGCGACACGCGCGCGACGGTGCTGATGGCCACGCCGAGCTACGCGCTGCATCTGGCGGAGGTGGCGGCGCAGGCGAAGATCGACATCGCCGGGCTGCCGATCCGCCTGGTGATCGTGGCGGGGGAGCCGGGAGGATCGATCCCCCAGGTCCGCGATCGCATCGGCCTGGAGTGGGATGCCCGCGTCCTCGATCACGCCGGCTCGAGCGAAGTCGGGCCGTGGGGCGTGGGGGACCGGCACGGCCGCCATCTCGAGGTGCTCGAGCCCTGGTTCCACCCGGAGTTTCTCGCGCCATCCACCGGCCAGCCGGCCGCCGCCGGCGAGCTGGCCGAATTGGTGCTCACCACGCTCGGCCGCGCCGGTGCGCCCCTGATCCGCTACCGCACCGGCGACCTGGTGCGCGCGTCGTGGCCGGCCGACTCGGCCGCCGACCCGCCCTGGGTGCGCCTCACGGGGGGGATCGTGGGGCGCGCCGACGACATGCTCGTGGTGCGCGGCGTCAACGTCTTCCCGGGCGCCGTGGACGGCATCGTGCGCGGCTTCCCCGAGGTGACGGAATACCGGCTCACGGTGGCGCGGCGGATGAGCCTCGACGAGCTCGATCTCGAGATCGAGGACCGCCTGGCGGACCCGCAGCGCGTGGAGCGGGAGTTCCATCTGCGGCTCGGGCTGCGCGTCAACGTGGCGGTGGTTCCGCCGGGCACGCTGCCGCGCTTCGAGGGGAAGGGGAGTCGCGTCGTCGACGCCCGGGGCACGAGCGGGGGATCAGGGGAGCGACGACCATGAGCGATGGCTCGACCGGCGTGGCGGGCGGCACGGATCCCAACGCGGGGCGCGCCGCAGGGGTCGTTCCGCAGTCGCTCGCGCGCCGTCCCGACGGCGGCGTGGAGATCGGCTGGAGCGACGGCCTGCGGAGCGTCTATCCGCCGCGGCTCCTGCGCGACGCCTGCCCGTGCGCGACCTGCCGCGAGGAACGGGCGGCGCCCAAGCCGAAGGCGCTCCTCCCGGTGCTCGCCCCGCAGGAGCTCGTGCCGCTGGCGGTGACGGCGATGCGGCCGGTGGGGCAGTACGCCTACGGGATCGAATTCAGCGACGGCCATTCCAGCGGCATCTACACCCTCGACTACCTCCGCGAGCTGGGGTGATCCGGCCGCGGGGCCGGGCGGCGCGGACGGTCGGGGCAACGGGGGGCACCATGGCGACCTGCCTGATCACCGGCGGCGCGGGCAACATCGCCTGCCGCCTCAGCCACTCGCTCGCGCGGGCGTACGAGCGCGTCGTGCTCCTCGACGTGGCCCCCGCGCCCCTCGGCGACGTCGGGCCCGGCGCCGTCTACGAGCGGGGCGACGTCTGCGACGACGCGGCCCTCGAGGAGGCCTTCGCCCGCCACCGCCCCGCGGCCGTGGTCCACCTGGCCTCGCTCCTCTCGGCGAGCTGCGAGGCCGACCGGCCGCGGGCGTGGCGCGTGAACATGGACGGCACGTTCGCGATCCTCGAGGCGAGTCTGCGGCACGGCCGGCCGACCGTCCTCTTCACCAGCAGCGTGGCCGCGATGGGGGGAGGGGCGGACGACGTGCTCACCGACGCCACGCCCCAGTGGCCGGGGACGCTCTACGGCGTGACGAAGATGGCGGTGGAGCGCCTCGGCACCTACTACCACGCCCGCTACGGCCTCGACTTCCGCTGCATCCGCCTGCCGATCACCGTCTCGCGCGACGCCCCGGCCGGGGCGGCCAGCGCCCTGGCGTCGCGCGCTTTCCTCGAGGCCGCCTGGAGCGGGCGCTTCACCTTCCAGGCGCGCCCCGACCGCCGGCTGGCGATCGTCTCGGTGCGCGACGCGGTGGCGGGGTTGGCCGGTCTGCTGGCCGCCCCCGCGGCGTCCCTCACCCGCCGGGTCTACTCCATCGGCGGCCAGACGACGACTCCGGCGGAGATCGCCGCCGAGATCCGCCGCCGCATGCCCGGCGCCGAGATCGGCTTCGCCCCCGACGCCGCGGTGGACGCCGTGCTGGCCTCGTGGCCCGGCGCCGTCGACGACGCGGCCGCGCGCCGCGACTGGGGCTGGCAGCCGCGCCACGACCTGGCGGCGATGGCCGACGAGCTGATCGGCATGGCGCTCGCGGAGCGGGGGGCGGCACGATGACCGGGCAGGCCGGGGCGGGCGAGCCGCTCGGGATCCATCCCAACTACCGTCGTCTCGTGGCCCTCGCCGAGGAGGGGTACGCGCGCGGCCGCGATCCCTCCGCCGCGACGCCGCGCGACGTGGCCCTGGCGCGGCTCTACGCCCACGCCTTCCGCCGGCACGTCATCGGGGCCTTCCACGCCACGCGCGAGGCGCTGGGGGGCGTCGCGGTCGGGGCGGGCGCGGCCCCCTGGGTGGAGCGGGCGCGGGAGTGCCTCGCCGACCTCGCCGATCGCTCGATGCTCGCCGTGGAGCGGGACGAGCGCGTCCTGCTCGCCACCTTCCGCCCCTACGCCATGGGCGTGGCCCGCGTCCTGGCCGCGCTCGACGCCGCGGGCCGCGACGGCGCCGACGCGGCGCTGGCGACCATCCGGGCCCGGTTCGTGGCCCAGATGGAGGCGATCACGGCGGGAAACGGCCTGTCGCCCACGCGCGACACCGCGGCGCCGCCGCAGGGATCCTTCCGCGTGCCGGCGCTCGGGATCGGCATCGTGCCCCTCGTCTACGGCGACGACCACTCCTGGAATCTCGCCTGGCTCGACGGCCAGCGGTCCGACGTCCCCTTCCACCGCCATCGCGAGGGGGTGGAGATCCACCTCGGCTATTCGCCGCTCAACGGCCGCACCGTCCTCGGCGACCGCGCCGCCGTCGTCACCGAGGGCTACGCGATGCCGATCCCGCCGGGGACGCGGCACGGCTACGTGAACGTCGGCCCCGGGATGCACCACGTGCCGTTCGTGTTCGGCTCGCTGCGGCGCGGGGGGTGGGGCGTGTTCCTCGACGTCGAGTCCGATCCGGCCGATCCGGGGTTGCTCGGCGACGTCCCCCCGGACGCCCCAGAGCTCAACGGCACCGTGTTCCTCGAGCGCGAGATCGCCCGCACCCTCTCCGGCGCCGGTGCCGCGCGGCGCACGCTCGTGCCGGCGGAGCGCACCGACCGCGGCGGCACGGGGGGGATCGAGCTCTCGATCGAGCGCGTCGTCGCCGGCCGGCCGACGACGGTCCATCCGGAGCGCTTCCGCGCGGTGTCGGTGGTGGCCGGCACGGGGCGGCTCGTGGTGGCGGGGGAGGAGACGGCGCTCGGGCCCCACGATCACGTCGGCCTGCCGGCGGGCATCCCGGCCACCCTCGAGGCCCGGGAGGGGACGCTCGTCCTCCTCGACGCCGAGATCCGCGCCACCGCGACCGGCGCGCTCAGAGGTACTTCCGCCGGTTGACCGTCGCGCGCCACCGGCCGGAGCGCACGATCTCGGCGAGCTGGGCCGTGTCGAAGGTGGCGCCGTGCTCGAGCACCGCGCGGCGCACCACCTCGCGCACGTCGGCGCCGGTGGCGCCGTCGAGCTCGGCGGCCAGATCGGCCGGGTCGATCGGCAGCCCCAGCGGCCCCAGGTGGCGCTCGAGGATCCGGGTGCGCGTCGCGGCGTCGGGAAGGGGGAGGGAGACGATGGTGTCGAAGCGGTTGGCGCGCTGCGCCGCCGGGTCGAGCGACTGCGGGTCGTTCGTGGTGGCGATGGTGAGGACGTCCTGGCGCTGCCGGGCCCCGTCGAGCGTGGCGAGGAAGTCGGCCAGGGGGGCGTTGTCGTGCGAGGCGTCGCGGTGGCCGAGGACGAGGTCGATGTCGTCGAGGACCACGAGCGAGGGTCCGAAGGTCTCCGCCTCGGCGTACAGTTCGGCCAGCACGTGGCGCATGGCGTGGGCGTCGGCGAGGATCGTCGTGTAGCGGCCGGCGAGCGCCGCGGCGATCACGCGCACCAGGTACGTCTTCCCCACCCCCGGCGGCCCCGCCACGAGCAGGCCGCGGTTGGTGCCCAGGCCGAGGCTCCGCAGCAGGTCGCGCCGCGTGGTGGCGGCGGCGAGGAAGACGTCGACCTCGCGCCACACCTCGTCGGGGAGCACGAGGCCCTCGCGCCCGGCGTCGATGGCGGGGCAGACGCCGATCGACAGGCCGCAGTCGCCGACGCTCGCCTGGAGCACCCGCCCGCGGAGCGGGTTCTCCCCGCCGCACACGCGCTCCCGGAGGCGTTTCATCGTCTCCTCGGCGACGCGCTTGTCGGCCACGGTCGAGAGGACCGTGAACTCGCGCTGCCACTGCGGCGTGTCGACGATCTTCAGGCACAGCGGCACCGGGGCGATGGTCCCGGCGGGGAAGGCGACGATCATCTTCCCGGGCACGGTGACCTCGAGCGGCAGCCCGTGGGCGTCGAGGCCGAGGTCGATCTGCGACCACGCCGGTGGGGCCCCCTCGCCGGGCGAGCCGATCGCCACCGCCGCGCCGTGGCGTTCCATCTCGAGGCGCATCAGGTTGCCGAGCACGGCCAGGGCCGAGGCGGGCCCGGTGTAGCGCGTGGCGGCGACGGCGAGCGGATCGACGCCGAGGTGCCGGGCGGCGAAGGGGACCGGTCCGGCCACCCCCGGCGGCTCGTTGCCCACCAGCTCCCCCAGGACGCGCAGCGCCCCCCTCGCCTCCTCGCCGGCGTCGGCGAGGATCTCCTCGACGGTCCGGCCCGGCCGGCGCGACGCGGGCTCTTCAGCGGGGGGCGTGGGCATCGTCATCCTCCGGGGGGCCGGGGCGCGGGCCGGCGTCGCGGGAGCGATCCTGCGCGTGCCGCAGGATACGGGCCTGCGCCTCCGCGAGCCTGGCCGGCCACGCGAAGCGCGGGGCGGTCGCGGGATCATAGCCGGCGAGGTGGCCCGAGAGCCGCGTGGCGGGCTTGGTGTAGCGGAGCTCGGCGTCGCCGAAGACCTCCCGGCAGAGGGCCGCGAGGCGGGGGTCGTACTCGACGAGCTGGCTCCGCCGATGGACGTGGTTGTGGTCGTGGTCGTCGACCCGGTTGTCATCGAACCAGCTCTGCACCCCCTCGGCGAAGTACTCGTGGTGGTTCACCGACGCGTAGGTGCCCTTCCAGAGTCCCTCGCGCAGGGCCGCGTCGTAGGCCGCCCGCAGCCGGGCGTCGAAGGAGGGGTCGACGTTGGCCATGCCGCGGAGGTGGACGGCGTGGGCGAACTCGTGGATCAGCACGCACTCCGCGGCGTACGGATCGCCCTCGTAGCCGAGGAGATTCTCCTCGCCGCAGGAGCAGTAGGGGTCGGTGGCGCTCCCCCCGGTGCCCCGCGCCCGGGCGTCCCAGTAGTCGCGCCCCGAGAGGCCCGGGAAGCCCTCCGGCGCGCCCTCGGCCAGGAAGGCGAACTCCGGCAGGTCGGTCGTGTATTCGTCGTGGCCGAGGATGCACAGCCGCGTGCCCGATTCGACCAGCGCCCGCCGCACGTCGGGGCGCGCCGCGAGCAGGGCGTCGACGAGGTGGGCGGCCTCGAGGAGCGCGAAGTCGCTGACGCGGGCCGAGGCCACGATGGGGAAGCCGCCGGCGGTGGTGCACTTGGCGTGGAACGGATCGACCTTCAGCGCCGCCGGCGGAGGGACGACGCGCCCTTCGGGATCGGCCTCCACGCCCGCGGGAGGAGCCGGATCGGGCCGGAAGACGAAGGCCTGCACCGGCAGCCGCGCGGCGACGCGCTCCTCGAGGCCGGTGGTCGCGCCGACGATCACGAACTCCGTCCCCGCCTCGGCGGGGAGGATCACCTGCCCGCCGGCGGGGATCGTGGCGGCCGGTGCCGGCGGGCGGCCGGCGCCGAGCTGCGACACCGTGGCGGTCTCGGGCGCGCGGTTGAGGATCTGCAGCCGCACCTCGGCGGGCCGACCCCCGGCCTCGGGCCCGGCGGGCGTGGCGGATTCGGCCGCGACGAGCCCGGGCACGAGGAGCAGCACCAGGAGCCGTCGCCGGGGGCTCGCCGCGCGGCTCGGCGGAGCCGGCCGGCTCATGCCGAGAGACCGCAGGCGGCGGCCGCGACCACCGCCGCCACGCGCACGGCGTCGTGGCAGGCGTCCTCGCTCGCGCCCTCGTGGAGGAGGCTCTTCTCGTGGTTCTGGATGCAGACCTCGCAGCCCGCCAGGGCGGCGCAGGCCAGGCTCATGAGCTCGAAGTCGAGCTTGCCGGTGGCTGGCTGGATCATGCGGCTCATCCGCAGCCGCGGCGCCCGGGCGGCGTAGCTCTCCTTGCCCACCATGTGGCGGAAGCGGTAGTAGACGGTGTTCATCGCCATCAGCCCGGAGGCGGCCACGGCGTCGGCGAGCACCGCGCCGGCCCCGTCCCCGAGCGCCCCCCGGGCGTCGCTCTCGAGCGCCTCCACCAGCCGCCCCGCGCGGAGGAAGCGGGCCGAGGCCAGGGCCGTGCCCAGCGCCTGGGCCGGCGAGAGGGTCTCCCCGGCCAGGACGCTCGACAGATTGAGGCGGATGTCCTTGAGATCGTCCGGGAGCGAGTCGCGCAGGGCGTCGAGGGCGGGCGTGGGGATCGACATGGGGCCTCCGCAGTCCGGGGGAGCGCGACACGCGCGGGAGTCGGGAATTGTAGCCGTTCGTTGCTGATCGACCGCGGCTGATGGTAGGGTTTGCCGAGTTTGCCCGGAGCCAGTCCCCTCCCGCCGCGCCGCGCGCACCCGCCGGCCGGCCCTCCTTCCCCCCCTCCATGCCGCGCCGCGACGATCTCCACACCATCCTTCTCATCGGTTCCGGGCCGATCGTCATCGGGCAGGCCTGCGAGTTCGACTATTCCGGCACCCAGGCCTGCAAGGCGTTGCGCGAGGACGGCTACCGCGTCGTCCTCGTCAACTCCAACCCGGCCACGATCATGACCGATCCGGGGACGGCCGACCGGACGTACGTCGAGCCGCTCACCTGGCGCATGCTCGAGAAGGTGATCGAGATCGAGAAGCCCGACGCCGTCCTCCCCACGCTCGGCGGCCAGACGGCGCTCAACCTCGCCATGGAGCTCGACCGGCACGGCGTCCTCGCCCGGCACGGGGTGGAGATGATCGGCGCCAAGGCCGAGGCCATCAAGCGCGGCGAGGACCGCGAGATCTTCAAGGAGACGATGCGGCGCATCGGCCTCGAGACCTGCCGCGGGCGGATCGTGCGCTCGCTCGCCGAGGCCCGCGAGGTGCTCGCGGAGATCGGCCTCCCGGCCGTCATCCGCCCCAGCTTCACCCTGGGCGGATCGGGCTCCGGCGTGGCCTACAACAAGGAGGAGTTCGACTCCAAGGTGCAGCGCGGGCTCGATCTGTCGCCGGTGGGGGAGGTGCTCGTCGAGGAGTCGATCCTCGGCTGGAAGGAATACGAGATGGAGGTGATGCGCGACGCCGACGACAACGCCGTCATCATCTGCGCGATCGAGAACTTCGACCCCTGCGGCGTGCACACCGGCGACTCGATCACCGTCGCCCCCGCGATGACGCTCACCGACCGGCAGTACCAGCGGATGCGCGACGCGAGCTTCGCCGTGATCCGCGCCATCGGCGTCGACACCGGCGGCTCGAACATCCAGTTCGCCGTCCATCCGAAGACAGGGCGGATGATCGTCATCGAGATGAATCCGCGTGTCAGTCGTTCCTCGGCGCTGGCGAGCAAGGCCACCGGCTTCCCGATCGCCAAGATCGCCGCCAAGCTCGCCGTCGGCTGGCGGCTCCACGAGCTCCCCAACGACATCACGCGCCGCACGAAGGCCTGCTTCGAGCCCTCGATCGACTACGTCGTCGTGAAGGTGCCGCGCTTCGCCTTCGAGAAGTTTCCCGAGGCCGATTCGCGGCTCACCACGCAGATGAAGAGCGTGGGCGAGACGATGGCCATCGGGCGGACCTTCAAGGAGGCGTTCCAAAAGGCGCTGCGCGGCCTCGAGGTGGGGGCCTTCGGCTTCGGCTGCGACGGCAAGGACCTGTGGGGCACGCCCGGCCAGCCCTCGCCGGACGACATCGTGGCCCGGATCTCCACCCCCGACCCCGACCGGGTGTGGTATCTCCGCTACGCGCTCAAGGCGGGGATGAGCGTCGCCGAGATCCACGAGGCGACCGCGATCGATCCCTGGTTCATCGACCAGCTCGCCCAGTTGGTGGAGATGGAGAGCGTGCTCGCGGCGGTCGGGGCGCTGGCCGCGGTCGACGACGGCCTCCTCCGCGCCGCCAAGCAGGCGGGATTCTCCGACCGGCAGCTGGCCACGCTCCTGCAGGCGACGGAGATGGAGGTCCGCGAGGAGCGGATCCGGCGCGGGATCCGGGCCACCTACAAGGCGGTCGACACCTGCGCCGCCGAGTTCGAGGCCGAGACCCCCTACTACTACTCCTCGTGGGAGGAGGAGGACGAGACGCCGCCGAAGGCCCCCGGGCGGAAGCGCGTGATGATCCTCGGCGGCGGGCCCAACCGCATCGGCCAGGGCATCGAGTTCGACTACTGCTGCTGCCACGCCAGCTATGCGCTGCGCGAGATGGGCATCGAGAGCGTGATGGTCAACTCGAACCCGGAGACGGTGAGCACCGACTACGACACCAGCGACATCCTCTTCTTCGAGCCGCTCACCTGCGAGGACGTCCTCAACATCGCCGACCGGATCCGTCCCGACGGCGTCATCGTGCAGCTCGGCGGCCAGACGCCGCTCAACCTCGCCCGGGCGCTGGCCGCCGCCGGCCTGCCGATCATCGGCACGACCGTGGACACGATCGAGCAGGCGGAGGACCGGGAGAAGTTCAAGGCGCTCCTCGACCGCGTGGGGCTGCGGCAGCCCGCCAGCGGCATCGCGCGGACCCTCGAGCAGGCGCGCCGCGAGGTGCAGCGGATCGGCTTCCCGTCGCTCGTCCGGCCGAGCTTCGTGCTCGGGGGCCGGGCGATGGAGATCTGCTACGACAACGCCCAGTTCGAGCGTTACGTCGCCGAGGCCTTCGCGGTCGCCCAGGGGCAGCCGGTGCTCATCGACCGCTTCCTCGAGGACGCCATCGAGGTCGACGTCGACTGCATCGGCGACGGCACCGACGTGATCGTGGCCGGGGTCATGGAGCACATCGAGGAGGCGGGGGTCCACTCCGGCGACTCCGCCTGCTGCATCCCCCCCCACAGCCTGCCCGCCGGCGTGGTCGACGAGATCAAGCAGGCCGCCACGGCGCTGGCGCGGGCGCTGGGGGTGGTGGGGCTGATGAACGTCCAGTTCGCCGTGAAACGCGAGGATGGCGAGCCGACGCTGTACGTGATCGAGGTCAATCCGCGGGCCAGCCGCACGGTGCCCTTCGTGGCCAAGGCCACCGGGCTGCCGGTGGCCAAGGTGGCGGTCAAGGTGATGGCCGGCACGTCGCTGGCGGCGCAGGGGGTGACCGCCGACCCGGTGCCCGCCCGCTACAGCGTGAAGGAGAGCGTGTTCCCCTTCGTGAAGTTCGCCGGCGTCGACATCGCGCTGGGGCCCGAGATGCGCTCCACGGGCGAGGTGATGGGCGTCGCCGACCGCTTCGACACGGCCTTCGCCAAGAGCCAGATCGCCGCCGGGATCCTCCTTCCGGAGAAGGGTCGGATCTTCATCAGCATCGCCAGCCAGCAGGCCAAGGAGCAGATGGTGGACAGCGCCCGCCGCCTGGTGGCGATGGGTTTCGAGCTGATCGCCACCTCCGGCACCGCCAAGGCCCTCTCCGCGGCCGGCATCCCGGTGGAGACGGTGAAGAAGCTCCAGGAGGGCCATCCGAACCTCATCGACCACCTCATCGACGGCAGCGTGCACCTGATCTTCAACACGCCGCGCGGCAAGGGGGCACGCACCGACGAGGGAAGGATCCGCGCCGCCAGCGTCCTTCACGGCGTGCCCTGCATCACCACGCTGCCGGCGGCCGAGGCCTGCGTGCGGGCGATGGAGGGGATGCGCACGACGCCGCTGGAGGTGGAGGCGATCCAGGACCGTTTCCCGGCGGGTGCCTGAGCCGCCGCCGGCAGGGATCGGCCCGGGGAGGCCGCGCATGGACCCCAACGCCGCGAAGGACGGGCCGTCGATCGCCGTCGACCGCCTCAAGGGCATCCTCATCCTCCTCATCGTCATCGGCCACAACGGGCTGATCACGTCGGCGTACGACGATTTCCGGCGGATGCTGTACCTGTTCCACGTGCAGTCGTTCTTCCTTCTCTCGGCCTGCCTGTCGAAGGGGCTGCCCGACCGGCGCAAGCTCGTCGACAAGCTCCTCCGCTACGAGATCCCCTACCTCGCGTTCCTCGTCCTCTACGCGGTCGTGTTCACGGTGGTGCTGCGCCGCGGGGCCGGGCTCCGCGAGCTGCCCCTGGGGCTCGTGCGCTGCGTGGTGGCCCCCACCGAGGCGTCGCTGAAGAGCGTGGCGGGCGTGTCGATGCTCTGGTTCCTCCCCGCGCTCATCAGCTTCACGCTCTTCGACACGGCGCTGCGGCGCTGGGCCGGGGCGCTCGTGCCGGCGGTGGCCGCCGTCGTGCACGTCGCCCTGGCGCTCCTGCCGGACACCCTCCCCGGCGGCGTGCCCTGGTTCGTGCGGACGGCGGCCTTCCTCCTCTTCCCCGCGACCTGCGCGCGGGCGGTGTGGGGGCGCGTCGCGCCCGGGGCCCTCTTCTGGCCGGCCGCCGCCGCGGCCGTCGTCTCCGGGGCGGCGCTGTTTCGCACGGGGGCGACGTTCCGCGTCGCGTCGCTCGACCTTCCCGCGCTGCTGGTGCAGGACGCCTTCCTGCTCGCGGCGTTCCTGGCGCTGTTCGCGGCGCCCCTGCCGGCGGGCGTCTCGCGGGCCTTGGCGCTGCTGGGGCGGGAATCGTTCGTCATCTACCTCTGCCACACGCTGATCTTCTACGGGCTGCTCGCGGTGCTCCGCGTCGACGACGGGGCGGGGTGGCGGATGGGGGTGGGGATCCTCGTGGCGACGATCGCCCTCTCGCTGGTGGCGGGGCGCGTGATCGCGGCGACGCCGCGGCTGCGGTCGGCGCTGTTTCCCTCGGGGTGGGCCGATTTCCGCTCCGCCTTCGCGCCGCGGCGCGGGGCCTGACGGCGGGCCGCGGCCCCCTGGCACGCTGTCGACACACCGATCCGCCGCCGGATGCGGCGGCTGGCACGCGGCCGGTGGGGGCATGGATGACTTTTCCACCTTCCCCTAGCGGCCGAGGCGCGCGCCCGGTGTGACCAGGTCGTTGAAGCGGTCGACCGGCTCGTGGGCCGCCCAGGCGATGCCCCGCAGCAGCAGGATCCGGAACAGCGGGTCGTCGAACGTCCAGCTGTAGTGCCCGGGGATGCTCACGAAGACGCGCCCCGCCCCCTCCTCCTTGACCCACAGCTGCGGGGTCGGCGTCCCCTCCTCGGTGCTCGTCGCCAGGACCGTGATCCCGGCGGTGTCGCCGGTGAGCCGCCAGTAGCTCTCGTCGTGGAGCGCGAGGCCGGCGAAGTTGCGCACGATCGGGTGGTCGCGCTCGGGGAAGGCCAGCTCGAGCGGACCGTGGCGGAAGGCGATCGCCCCGCCCTCGGCGGCCAGGCCGATGCGGCGGGCGAAGTCCCCGGCGCGGTCGCGGCCGTCGACCGCCCAGTGGATGTAGACGGCCCCGCCGCCGCGGGCGAGGAAGGCGTCGAGCGCCTCGGGGCGACGCTGGCCGAAGCTGCCGCGCTGGAAGAACACGAGCACGTCGGCGGCGGCGAGCTGCTCCTCCGAGGGGAACTCCCGCGCCGGCTCCACGCGCACGTTCTCCGCCGCCGCCAGCAGCTGCACCCAGCGCTCGCGCCACGCCGGGTAGTCGTGCTCGCCGGGGCCGTGGTCCTTGGCACCGTCGACGAGCACCACCGACAGCGGCCGCGGCGCCGTCACCCCCGCGCTGCCGGCGAGCGCCGCGGCGACCTCCGCCCGCGACCGCACCGGCGGGGCGTCGAGCGGCGACTCCAGCGGCATCGCCGGGGCCGGGAGGAGGAGGTAGGCGAGGAGGTCGCGCACGTCGTCGGGCGTGAGCTTGTCGAGGAGGCCCTGCGGCATCACCGACACGGGGGACGGCTCGACGCCCTCGATGGCCCCGCGATCGAGCTCCGTCCAGCGTCCCTCGGTGTCGCCGAGGAGGAGCTTCCCGTCACGCGACTGCAACACCCCGGTGAGCACGCGGCCGTCGGCGAGCCGGACGACGTGCGTGGTGAAGTCGGGATTGATGGCGAAGGAGGGGTGGCGGATGTCGCGCGTCACGCCGGCGAGGTCGCGGTGGACGAGATTGCCGAGATCGGGGCCGATCGCCGGCCCGCCGCCCCCGATCGCATGGCACTTCGAGCAGCCGGCCGCCTCGGAGAGGAACACGCGCCGCCCGCGGCCCCAGCTGCCGCCCTCGAGCTCGGGGATGCGGCGCGGCGCGGCGGCGAGGGGATCGGCCGCGGCGGCGGAGGCCCAGGGAAGGATGAAGCGCGAGAGCGGCAGCGGCCGCAACGTGCCGTCCTCGTCGGTGTGGAAGGCCACCTCGAGGCGCGGCGGGCGCGGGCCGCCGGTCGGCAGCGACAGGCGCACATCGACCGGCTCGGTCGACCCGGGGGGGAGCGTGAGGGTGGCGAGCGTGTCGCCGGCCGCGTCGCGCGTGACCGCCACGTCGAGCGGCCGGGCCGACACCGCCGCCGCCACGTCGAGCGCGCCATCCGCGCGGATCGTGATCGTCGCCGTCTCGGGGGGCCACTGGTGGTCGAGGGTGCTGCCCGGTTGGACGGCGGGGCGCAGCAGGTGCGTGGCGTCGATCCGGGTGGCGAGTTCGAGCCGGCCCGGGCCGCGCAGCCGCTCCCACAGCTCGTCGTGGCCCGCCGAGCCGAGCGTGAGCCGGCGCGATACGGCCAGATCGAGGTGGGGAAGCCAGCCGGCGATCGACCCCGCCCGCGGTCCCGGTCCCCCGTCGGCGTCGGCCGCCGGCACCCACGCCGCCGTCACGCCGTCGGTCGAGGCATCGACGTCGATCGTCGCGTGTCGGGGCAGGGCGCCGGGCCGATCGGCCTCGCCGCCGTCGGTCTCGGCGAAGGGGAGCGACACCGCCAGGTGCGTGCGCCCGGGGATCCCCGCGGTGCCCAGGACCACGGTGCGCCGGTCGGCGGTCAGCGCCGCCGAGGCCACGGCGAGGCGGTGGCGCGGGGCCAGCTTCTGCGCCTGGACGACCGCGTAGGAGGGCTCGAGGGTCTCGAAGCGGTCGCCGGCGCGGACACTCGCGCCGTACTCCACGACCGTGCCCGCGGCGAGCCCGGAGAGGGCCGACGGATCGACCGGGCGATCGAAGGCGATGCGGATCTCGCCCGGCCCCTCGGCCCAGGCGGCGACGGGGCGCGGGGTGGGGTGGCGCCGCGCCGAGATCCGGAACAGCCGGCCGATGCCGGCGGGGCCGGTGCCCCAATCGGGCGGGCCGGAATGGCAGGCCACCACGAGGTCGCCGTCGGGCGCCACGGCGGCGTCGACGGTGAGCATCTGCAGGCAGGCGATGAGCCGGCTGTCGGCCACGTAGCCCTCGCGCGTGGGCACGAGCGTCGTCCGCCACAGCTTCCCGCGCGACTCGCCGCAGACGATCGCGTCGCCGGCCCACGACGGCGGCCCGAACGGCCGGCCGGCGGCGACGCCGGGATTGAAGACCATGCCGCAGGTCGACTGGTGCTGCGGGCCGTAGTCGAAGGTTGAGGGCTCGTCGATGACGCCGGGATTGTGGACGGGGTGGCGCGGCGGGAAGCCGAAGTGCCGCATGCCGGTGACGTTGGCGCGCGGGGCCGTGCCGTCGAGCCGCACGTGGAGCAGTTCGTCGAAGGGGTTGCCGTTGGGAAGCCACGTCGCCCCCTCCTGCTCGGTGCAGAACAGGTCTCCCCGGTCGTTGAAGGCCAGCGCGATCGGGAAGCGCATCCCGGTGCAGACCGTCTCGCGCCGGGAGAGGTCGGGGAGGATGCGCTGGATCGTGCCGCGTTCGTCGCGGACGTCGTAGCGGGCCCGGCCCTCGGCGTCGAGGAGGTAGGCGTTGGCGAAGTCGGCCACGTCGAGGGCGAAGTACAGGCTGCCGTCAGCGCCCATCGCCAATCCCGTGGCGTCGACGTTCTGGGCGATCTCCCGCCAGCCGTCGGCCACCACGCGCTCGTGGTCGGCGGCTTCGTCGCCGTCGCGGTCGAGCAACAGCGACACCTTCCCCTTGGAGGCGACGAACATCCCGTCGCCGTGCTCGTACCCCGGCGGCGTGAGGAGGAGGCCGATGGGGCCGCGGAGACTGCCCTGGTTGTGGTACCAGCGTCGCGCGCTGTCCTCGAGGCCGTCGCCGTCGGTGTCGCGGAGGAGGTGGATGTCGCCCCCGTAGCCGAGGGTCACGAGGGTGCCGTCGGCGCGGAAGCGCACGTTGTTGACGTTGGCGAGGCTCACGGGCAGCTCGCGCACCTCGAAGCCCGGCACGAGCATTTGGATCGCCGGGGGATCGGCGACGAGCTCGAGCGGCACGCCGCCGCCCGGGGGCGGGGGGAGCGAGGCGGGCAGCGCCGCGCCGAGGGCCGCGTGCCTGGCGGCGAGCCGGCGGCGCACGGCCAGCGTTTCCTCCGCGTCGAGGACGCGGTCGAAGAGGATCACCTCGGCGACGTCGCCGCGCAGGCCGCCGCGCACCTGCTGGGCGCCGGGGCCGTTGGTGTAGTAGCGGGCCCCGAGGGTCAATTCGTCGAGCGCCACCGGCCCGGCGGCGAGGGGGCGCGTCCCCTCGGGCACGCCGTCGATCGCCAGCCGCACCTCCCCCGCGGCGCCGTCCACCACCGCCTCGAGGACGTGGAGCGTGCCGAAGGGAGCCGACGAGCCGGCGAGATCGCGGGCCCCGCCGAAGCCCGCCCCCTCGACGTTGACCTGATCGAAGGCGCGCGTGGGGCCGGGGCCGAGATCGAGGGTGAAGCCCGACTCGTAGTCGCGCCGCCCCGGGGCGTTGGCGGCGAAGAAGCCGCGGAAATCCCCCGGATTGGCGTGCGGCGCGGCGACGACGAAGAGCGAGAGCGACCCGGCGGCGAGGCCCGTGCCGGTGGCACGCAGGTGGTCGTCGACGCCGTCGAAGCGGAGCACCGTGGCGTCGCCGACGCGCACGGCGGCGGGCCGTGCCCCCTCGACGGGCTGCGCGAAGCGGCGGCCGGCCGCGGCGCGGTCGACGAGCCCGTCGACCGCGCCCGGGGCGGCGTCGCCGGCGTCGAGGTGGACGATCACGCCGGGCGGGAGCGGATCGTCGCCGCGCACGGGGAGCGCGGCCGGCAGGCCGTGGAGGGCCGCGAGGATCGCGGCGACGCGGCGGACGTCGGGCATGGGGGATCCCCGGAGGCTCGTGGCGGACGTCCTTACACTATTCGCTTCCCTCCCCCGTCACCAACCGCGGCGTCCCATGCCAGCCCTCCCGCTTCCCGCCGGCCCGGTCGTCGCCGCCGGCCTCTCCCCGGCCTGGCAGATCATCATGCGCTTCGCGGCGCTGGCGGCCGGAGAGGTGAACCGGGCGGAGGAGACCTGGCACTGCGCGAGCGGGAAGGTGGTCAACGTCGCGGTGGCGCTCGCGCACCTGGGGTGTCCGACGCGGGCGGTGACGGTCCTCGGGGGGGCTCCCGCCGCGGCGACCGCAGCCGAGATGGCGGGCTTGGGGATCGGGCTCGACGCCGTGCCCACGCGCGGCCGGACGCGCACCTGCACCACGCTCCTCGAGGGCGAGGGGGGCCGTACGACCGAGCTGGTGGAGAACGCCGGCGCGATCGGCGCCGACGAGCTCGCCGCCTTCGTCGAGGCCTACGGCCGCGCCGTCGCCGGGGCCGCCGCGGTGGTGCTCTCCGGATCGCTCCCGGCCGGCACCCCCGCCACGCTCTACCGCGAGCTCCTCGAGCGCACCCCCTGCCCGGCGATCCTCGACGCCCGCGGGCCCGAGCTGCTCGAGGCGCTCCCCGCGCGACCCCGGCTCGTGAAGCCCAACCGGGCGGAGCTCGCCACGACCGCACGGTGCGCGCTCGAGGACGACGGCGACGCGTTCGCGGCGATGGAGGGGCTCCACCGACGCGGCGCGGCGTGGGTGCTCGTCACCGACGGCGCCCGGCCGGCGCTCCTGGTCGGGGCCGGGGGGCGATTCCGTGTCCGGCCGCCGCGGCCGGAGCGGATCGTGAATCCGATCGGCTGCGGCGACTGCCTGGCGGCGGGATTCGCCGCCGCCACGGCGGGCGGCGCGGGGCCGCTCGACGCGGTGCGCCTGGGCTTCGCCTGCGCCGCCGACAACTGCCGCCTGCCGCTGGCCGGGAGGCTCGACGGAGCGGCGGTGGCGCGCCTCGCGGACGGGGTGACGATCGAGCCGGCCTGACGCGGCCGGTGGGCCATGGACGACTTATTCCCCGGACACCGGGGGCACCTTCGCGATTCGGATGCGCCGGTATTCGAGTTGCCCCGAGTCGCCCTCCAGACCGATCGGGCCGCTCGCCGGCACCGGCAACGCCACCTCGAGGATCTCGTCGTGGCAGCGGCACATCGCCTTCCCGTCGATGACGGTGACGATGAGCTCGTTCCAGTCCTGCGGCTTGTAGTGCTTGAGCTCCTTGTACGGGCCGGCGAGGAGGTAGTCGCGGCACTGCAGCTGCGGGGCGCGGATGAAGACGCCGCTGTCGGCGGTGGGAGTGGCGCGGAACTCGAGCTTGAGGATGAAGTTGCCGGTCAGCTCCCGCGTCGTCCACAGCTGCTCCACGCGCCGTCCCTCGGGGGGCGTGGTGACGACGATCCGGCCGTGCCGGACGATGTAGCGGCCGTCGGGGCTCGAGGTGCGGCCGTCGAGATCGAGCTGCCGCCCGAGCGTGGGCTGGTCCCGGTAGCCCCAGCCGGTGAGGTCGCGGCCGTTGAAGAGCATCTCGAAGCCGGGCTCGCACTGGAAGTCGTCGACCGGCGCGGGCACGAGCTCGAGCGTCTCGAGGACGGGCCGGATGGCGGCGGCCCATCTGGCGTAGCCGGCGTCGTTGGGATGGAGGAGATCGGGGAATTCCTCCGGCTTGGCGTCGCCCTTCGCGTCGGCGAACAGCGTCCAGGTGTCGATCAGGCGGACGCGCGGATCCCCCTTCACGCCCTCGGCGACGAGGCGGTTGACCTCCTTGATCTTCTCGGCGGGCCGCTGCTTCTCCGCGGCGCTGGGGAAGACCTGGCAGAGGACGATCGGCGTGCGCGGGTTCTTGGCCTCGATCGCCGCGACGATCGCCTTCACGTTGGCGGCGATGGCCTCCGGCGCCGCCCCCTCCTCCAGGTCGTTGGTGCCCATGAGCATCACCACGCCGGCGGGGTCGAGGGCCAGCACGTCGTCGGCGAGCCTGAGGAGCATGCCGCGGGTGGTGTCGCCGCTGATGCCGCGGTTGGCGAGCTTGGCGCCGGGGAAGGCGTTTTTGAAGTCATCGCCGAAGCCCTGCGTGATCGAGTCGCCGAGGAACACCAGCGCCCGCGCATCGGCGGCTTTCCGCCCGGCCCACGCCCCGCGGCGTTCCTTCCACAGGTTCCTGAACCAGTCGTAGCGCCGGATCGGGCCGACGCCGGGAAGGCCGTCGTCGGTGTCGGGCAGCACCAGCGCCGCCGGCTCGTCGGCCCGGGCGGCGGGCGCGGCGGCGGCGAGGCAGCCGGCGAGGGCGACGGACCAGAGGGCCACGCGGGCCACGAACGGGGAAGTGGTGGTGCTCATGAACGCCATCATGCGCGGCGGACGATGGCCCGGGCAAATCGCCGCCCGCGGGCGCCGTCGCCGGCGGGTAGACTGACATGTTTCCCCGCCCCGCGCCGGTCGCCCCATGCCCGTCCCCTTCCCGCCGGTCGTCCCCGTCCCGCGGCCGCTGGCGGCGCCGGTGGCCGACGATCCGCCGCGTTGCACCGCGCGCACGCTCGAGGGGCTCGAGTGGGTGCTCGCCGGCGAGCTCGAGGCGCTGGGCGCGCGCGACCTGCGCGTCGGCCGGCGCACGATCGAGTTCTCGGCCGAGGCGGGGCGGGAAAAGGAGACGCTCTACCGCGCGGTGCTCGAGAGCCGGGTGGCGATCCGCGTCCTCGAGCCGCTCGGCCGGTTCCGCGTCGCGAGCCCCGAGGCCCTCTACGCCGCCGTGGAGTCGATCGACTGGCGCGAGCAGCTGCGCGTCTCCGACACGCTGCGCGTCGACGCCGCGATCCACGACACCTTCCTCACGCACTCCCTCTACGCCTCCCAGGTGGTGAAGGACGCGATCGTCGACCAGCTGCGCACGCCGAGCGGGAAGCGGCCGGGGGTGGCCCTCCGCGGCGCGACGCTGCGCCTGGCGCTGCACCTCGTCGGCGACGTGGCCACGCTCTTCCGGGACGCCGCCGGCAAGTCGCTCCACCAGCGCGGCTGGCGCACCGGCGAGGTCGAGGCGCCCCTCTCGGAGGTGCTGGCCGCGGGCATCCTCGCCATCGCGGGGTGGCGCCCCGGCGAGCCGCTCCTGGATCCGATGTGCGGCTCGGGGACGTTCGTCGTCGAGGCGGCGACGATGGCCGCCGGCATCGCGCCGGGGCTGCTGCGCGCCCGGAGGAACGGGCACGGCTTCTTCCGCTTCCGCGACTGTGACCGCGGCCTCGCCGCCAGGCTCGTCGCCGAACTCGAAGCCCGCGTGACGACGCCGGCGGGGAGCTTCCAGGCGAGCGACCTCGATCCGCGTGCCGTCGCCGCGGCCGAGGCCTGCGCCGCGTCGGCAGGCGTCGGCGGCGCGATCACGATCGAACAACGACACTTCGAGGATGCCCGTCCGGCGGCACCTGCGGGCCTGGTCGTCACCAACCCCCCGTACGGCGAGCGGCTCGCGCTGCCGCGGGCAGGCGCGCTCTTCCGCCGCCTCGGCGACTGGATGGTGCGCGCCTGCGGCGGCTGGCGGGCCGCGATCCTCGCCCCCGACACGCCCGCCGCGGGGCAACTCGGCCTGCGTCCCACGCACCGGGTGGCGCTGGCCAACGGCCCCATCGCCTGCCGGCTGCTCGAGGTGGAGATCCGCGCGCGGCAGTGGCCGGCGGCGCCGACCGCGGACGCGGTCTCGGCGGCGCCGGAGCCTCTTTCCGGGACGACGACGCCCGCCGCCGCCACTCCCGCGCCTCCCGCCGCCGGCGTCGGCAGGCCGACGCCGGCGGCCGCGGGCCCGCCGCGGAGCGGCGGGAGGCCCGTCGAAGACCAACTGGGCGACTTCCGCCGCCGCCTCGCCAAGCGCTTCAAGCATGTGTCCAAGTGGGCGCGGCGCGTCGGCACCGACGCCTTCCGCGTCTACGACCGCGACATCCCCGAGATCCCGCTGGTGGTCGATCTCTACGCCGGCTGGCTCCACGCCGCCGAGTACGAGCGGCCGCACGAGCGCACCGAGATCGAGCACGACGTGTGGCTCGACCGGATGGTGGAGGCGGCGGCGGCCGAGCTGGGCGTGCCGCAGGACCGCACCTTCTTGAAGGTCCGCCGCCGGCAGCGCGAGGGGGGGCAGTACGACAAGGTGGACCAGCGACAGACGCTCGTCGACGTCACCGAGGCGGGCTTGAAGTTCCGCGTCAACCTCTCCGACTACCTCGACACCGGCCTGTTCCTCGACCACCGCACCACGCGGGGGCTGGTGCGCGGCGAGGCGGCGGGCAAGCGGATGCTCAACCTCTTCTGCTACACCGGCAGCTTCTCGGTGCACGCCGCCGCGGGTGGCGCGGCGACGACGACGAGCGTCGACCTCTCCAACACCTACCTCGAGTGGACGCGCACCAACCTCGCCCTCAACGGCTTCAAGGACGCCGGCCTGCACCGCACCCTGCGTGACGACGCCCGTGCGTTCCTCGAGCACCGTGCCCGTCGCGGCGAGCCCCCCTTCGATCTGGTGGTGGCCGACCCCCCCACCTTCTCGCGCTCGGCCAAGAGCGAGATCCCCTGGGACGTGGAGCGCGACCACGCCGAACTGCTGGCCCTGGTGGCCCGCAATCTCAGCCCAGGCGGCATCGTCTACTTTTCGACCAACTTCCGCCGCTTCCATCTGGCGAGCGACGCGCTCGAGGCCGACTACACCCTCCGCGAGATCACCGCCCGCACCATTCCCGAGGATTTCCGCAACGAGCGCGTCCACCGGGCGTGGCGTCTGGTGCGCCGATGAGCCCGCCGGAGGCCGCGGCGGCGGGCCGATCGCGGTACGGCGGGCCCGTTGCGGGGGCCATGGGGCGGTTTTACGATTCTCGCATGCCATTTCCCGCGTCGTGCCGCCGCCGGGCCCTGTTCCTCGCCGCCCTCGTGGCGGCATGGGGGCTGCCGGGGTGCCGCCCGGCCGATCCCGACCTGGTCAAGATCGTCAGCTCGCTGCCACGCACCGGATCGGCGAAGCACCAGTCGGACACGCTGGTGCGCGGGATCCGGATGGCGATCGAGGAGGCCGGGGGGCGGGTCGGCCCGTACCGCGTCGAGTATCTCGACCTCGACGATTCCACCGCCGCCGCGGGGCAGTGGACGAGCGAGGCCGAGGCGGCCAACGCGCGGCGGGCCCTCCAGGATCCCGACGTCTGCGCCTACATCGGCACCTTCAACTCCGGCGCGGCGAAGGTCTCGATGCCGATCCTCAACCTCGGCGACTTGCTCATGGTGTCGCCGGCGAACACCGCCGTGGGGCTCACCAAGCCGGGCCTCGGCATGCCGGGGGAGCCGGAGGTCTACCGTCCGACCGGCCGGCGCAACTACACCCGCGTGGTGCCGGCCGACGACCTGCAGGGGCCGATGGCGGCCGATTGGGCGGCGCGGCGGAACAAGAAACGCGTCTACATCCTCGACGACAACGAGGTCTACGGGAAGGGAATCGCCGACCTCTTCGAGGAACGCTGCCGGGAACTGGGGATCGAGGTCCTCGGCCACGACTCGATCGACGCCAAGGCGCAGGAGTTCAAATCGTTGATGGCGAGCATCAAGGCCGCCGGTCCCGACCTCGTCTATTTCGGCGGCACGACGCAGAGCAAGGGGGGGCAGCTCGCCAAGGACATGGCGGCCGCCGGGATCGGCGCCGACCTGATGGTGCCCGACGGCTGCCTCGAGCAGGTGTTCATCGATTCGGCCGGGGCCGCGAATCTCGAGGAGCGTTGCTACGTCACCTTCGGCGGGCTGCCGCCGGAGCGGCTCGAGGGGAAGGGGGGGGAGTTCGTCGCCCGCTACCGCGATCGCTACGGCGAATTCCCCGAGGCCTACGCCGTCTACGGCTACGAGGCGGCACGCGTGGCCCTGCACGCCATCGCCACCGCCGGCGTGAAGGACCGGCGCGCGATCACCGACGCGGCGCTGGCGATCCGCGACTTCGACGGAGCGCTGGGCCATTGGGGCTTCGACGACAACGGCGACACGACGCTGCGGACGCTGACGGTGAACGTCGTCCGCGGCGGCCGCTTCGAGCTGTTCGAGATCCTCGACGGGGCCACGCTCGCCGACGCCCCCGACCCCGCTCCCGTGGCTCCCGCCCCCGACGCGCCCCCTTCTTCGTGAGCTCCTTCCGTACCGAGCCCGCAGGGGCCCCTCCGCCGGGATCAGCCGAGTGTTCTTCCTCCAACAGTGCCTCATCGGCCTGACCAACGGCGCCCTGGTGGCGCTGGTGGCGCTCGGCTACACGATGGTCTACGGCATCATCGGGCTGATCAATTTCGCCCACGGCGACCTGATCATGCTCGGTGCCTGCCTGGCGCTGACGCTCGTGGGCGCCCTCGGCATCGCGGCCGGCGGCGGGGCGGCGACCTGGGCGGGGGTCGCGGCCCTGGTGCTCCTCTGCGGACTGTTCTGCGGCGGACTCAACGTGGCGGTCGACCGGATCGTCTACAAGCCGCTGCGCAACGCCCCCAAGCTCGCGCCGCTGGTGTCGGCGATCGGCGTGTCGTTCATCTTCATGAACGCCGGGCTGTTCTGGCTCGGGCCCGCCGACCGCTCCTTTCCCGACCTGGTGCCCTCCACGAATCTCCTCGCCCACGACGGGCTGCAGTTCACCCTCAAGGACCTCCTCGTGGTCCTCGTCGTCGTGCCGCTGATGGTGGGGCTGTCGCTGCTGGTGCGCACCACGCGCCTGGGCAAGGCGATGCGCGCGGTCTCGCAGGATCCCGTGGCCGCGGCGCTGGTGGGGGTCGACGTCGATCGCGTGATCGCCGCCACCTTCTTCATCGGCGGCTTCCTCGGCGGCGCCGCCAGCGTGATCTACGGCCTGTACATCAACACCATCGGCTTCCAGATGGGGTTCCAGAACGGCCTCTACGCCTTCACCGCCGCCGTGCTGGGCGGCATCGGCAGCATCCCCGGTGCGGTCCTCGGGGGCCTGGTGATCGGCCTGGTGCGGGCGCTGTCGAGCGCCTACGTGGGGGAGCGCTGGACCGGGGCGATCGTGTTCGCGATCCTGATCGTGATCCTCGTGTTCCGTCCCGAGGGCCTGCTCGGCCGCCGGACGAGGGAGAAGGTCTGACGCCGTGGCCGCACCCCCGCCATCCGCCGCTCCCCTCCCGCCGCGCCCGGCCGGCGTCGGCGGCTGGCTCGCCTCGCGCTGGGAGCTGGTGGCGCTGGTGCTCCTGGCCGCCGCGCCGCTGTGCATCCCGGCGCTCGGCGGGGCGCTCGGCGGCCAGGTGACGACGCTTTTCATCTACTGCATCCTCGCCCTGGCGCTGAACGTCATGGTGGGCTACACGGGGCTCGTGCATCTGGGCATCGCCTCCTTCTTCGGGATCGGGGCCTACTGCCTGGCGATCCTCACGGTGCCGATGTACCCCTTCCGCATCGGCTTCCTCCCCGCCGCGGTCGTGGCGGTGCTCGTCACGGCCGGCACGGGCCTGGCGCTCGGCGCGCCCACGCTCCGCCTGCGCGGCGATTATCTGGCGATCGTCACGCTCGGCTTCGGCGAGGTGGCGAAGGTCACCCTGCGCAACCTCGAGCAGATCACCGGGGGCATGAAGGGGCTCAACCCGGTGCCCCCGCCCGGGGCGGGCGTGACGGTGGCGGGGCTCGATCTGGGGAAGGCGTTCGCCATCGACCCGCGCTGGTTCTACTACCTGTCGCTGCTGTCGCTGGCCGGGGTGGTGCTGGCGATGCGGCGCCTGGAGACGTCGCGCCTCGGCCGGGCCCTGGTGGCGGTGCGCGAGGACGAACTGGCCGCCCAGGCGATGGGGATCTCCGCCACGCGCGTCAAGCTCTCCGCCTTCGCGATGTCGTCGGCCGTGGCCGGCCTCGCCGGCTGCCTCTACGCGGCCAGCCTCTCCACCACGGCCGACCCCAACGCCTACGACTTCAACCGTTCGATCATGGTGCTCTGCGCGGTGATCCTCGGGGGCCTCGGCAGCATCCCCGGCACGATCCTCGGCGTGGCGATCCTCGTCGGCTTCGACACGGTGCTGGCGCCGTGGGCCGACTCCTGGATCCAGCAGATGAACATCAATCCCTCCGGATCCAGCGCCCTGTCGTTCAGCGGCTGGAGGCTGGCGATCTTCGGGCTGGCGCTGGTGTTCGTGATGCGCTACCGGCCCGAGGGGCTGATCCCGTCGCGCCGGCTGGCGGCGGAGCTGCACGAGGAGGGGCCATGAGCGATTCCCGGTCCCCGGCCGTGCCCGGTCCCTCCGGGTCGCCGCTCCTCGACGTCGACCGGATCACGGTCCGCTTCGGCGGGCTGGTGGCGGTCTCCGATCTCGACCTCGACGTGCCGGAGGGGACGATCGTCTCCCTCATCGGTCCCAACGGGGCGGGGAAGACCACCGCCTTCAACTGCGTCAGCGGCATCTACGCCCCGTCGGGCGGGTCGGTGCGCTTCCGCGGCAAGCGGCTCGAGCGCGCCCTGACGCCGGGCACGATCCTCAAGGCGCTGGCCGTCGGCCTCCTCACCGGGCTCCTCTTCGCCGCCGCCGCGGTGGACGTCGACCGGATGTGGATGGCGGTGGTGAAGCGGGGGATGATCACCGGGGAGCCGTTCACGCTCGCCGGCGCGGTCGAGCGCCTGCGCGGTTATTTCCGCTCCGAGCTGGCGATCGACCAGATGGCGGGGAAGTGGCGCGTGGTCAGCTCCGACGGCGCCGACGTGCTGGCCATCAAGCGCGATCTGGCGGAGGCGCGGCTGGTGCGCGACGCCCTCCAGGCGAAGGTCACCGCCCGGCGCATCGATCCCGGCACCGTCCCCGATCCCACCGACCTCGGCCCCTCCGACGAGCCCCAGGCGGCCGGGGTGACGCTCCCGCCGGTCAAGGAGGAGGTGCTCGACCGGCTCGCCGCCGGAAAGAGCCGGATCCGCTTCCGCGGCTGGAGCGGCCTGGCCCTCGGCCTCATCCTCGGGACCGCCGGGACGCTCGCCGTCTGGCAGCGTGGCCGGCGCTCGCCGCACGTCGTGGCCCGGGCCGGGATCTCGCGCACCTTCCAGAACATCCGGCTGTTCAGCAACATGAGCGTGCTGGAGAACGTGCTGGTGGGCCTCGACCGGACGATCCCCGGCGGGGTGCTGGCGATGCTGCTGCGCACCCCCGCCAACGTGCGCGGCGAGGCGGCGGCGCGCAAAAAGGCCCTCGAAGCCCTCGGCTTCGTGGGCCTCGCCGGCGACGCCAACCGCATCGCCGGGCAGCTCCCCTACGGCGACCAGCGCCGGCTGGAGATCGCCCGGGCGCTGGCCACCGGGGCGCGGCTGATCCTCCTCGACGAGCCGGCGGCGGGGATGAACCCGTCGGAGACCGCCGATCTCGCATCGCTCATCGAGCGGATCCGCGATTCCGGCGTGACGGTGCTCCTCATCGAGCACCACATGAACGTGGTGATGCGCGTCAGCGATCGCGTCGCCGTCCTCGACCACGGCACGAAGATCGCGGAGGGGACGCCCGCCGAGGTGCGTCGCGACGAGAAGGTGATCGAGGCCTATCTCGGCGGCGGGGAATGAGGGGCCGCTCGGGCCCCGGGGAGGACGGCATGGCGATCCTGGAGGTGCGCGACCTGTCGGCGGGCTACGGGCCGATCCGCGCCCTCGACGGGGTGTCGATCGATGTGGGCGAGGGGGAGACGGTGGCGATCATCGGCGCCAACGGCGCCGGCAAGACCACGCTGCTGATGGCGATCGTGGGGGTGGTGCCGGCACGGTCCGGATCGGTGGCCTTCCAGGGGCGGCCGATCACCGGCCTGCCGACCCACGTCGTATCGCGGATGGGCATCGGGCACGCGCCGGAGGGGCGGCGGATCTTTCCGCGGCTCTCGGTGCGCGAGAACCTCGAACTCGGCGGCTTCACCCAGACCGACCGCCAGGCGCTGAAGCGCGACATCGACGAGGCCTGCGGGATGTTTCCGGTCCTCGGCGAGCGGATGGCGCAGATGGGGGGCACGCTCTCCGGCGGCGAGCAGCAGATGCTGGCCCTGGCGCGGGCGCTCGTCGGCCGGCCGAAGCTGCTCCTCCTCGACGAGCCCTCGCTCGGACTGGCGCCGCTGATCGTGGAGCGGATCTTCGACGTCATCGGGAGCCTGGCGAAGCGCGGGATCTCGGTGGTGCTCGTGGAGCAGAACGCCCGCGCGGCCCTCCGCCTCGCCGACCGCGGCTACGTCCTCGAGACCGGCCGGGTCACGCTCACCGGGCCCGGGGCCGAGCTGGCGCACGACCGGCGCGTCCGCGAGGCCTATCTCGGCGAGGGGTGAGCGGGGCGGTCAGGCCTCGCGGCCGGCCACCATCTCCAGGATCGCTGCCCCGAAGTCGGCGAGGCGCTTCTCGCCGATCCCCTTGACGCGCAAGAGCGCCGCCGGCGTCGCCGGCCGCTCGCGTGCGATGCCGCGCAGGGCCCTGTCGTCGAGGATCGTCCAGGCCGGCTTGCCGCGGGCGTCGGCCACGCGCCGGCGCCACGCCCGCAGCCGCTCGAAGAGGCCGCGGTCGACCCCCTCCCAATCGTCGGTGTCGGCGCGGGCGGCGCGCGTCCGGCCGGCGCGGGGCTCGAGGAGCACCACGTCGCGCGTGCCGCGCATCACCTCCCACGACCGCTCGTTGAGGACGAGCACGGGCCGCTCCCCCGGGGTGCGGTCGAGCAGGCCCTGGTCGAGGAGCTGGTGGAGCAGGTTCTCGACGGTGCGCTGGTCGAGGGCGGCGAGGAGCCCGAAGGTGGAGAGGGCCTCGTGGCGGTGGCGCAGCACCGCTTCGCTCCGCGCCCCGCGGAGCACCTCGCCCACGTGGCGCACCCCGAACCGGCCCCCGGTGCGGGCCACGCAGGAGAGCAGCTTCTGGGCGGTGAGCGTCGAGTCGGGGAGATTCTCCGTCTCGCCGAGGCACACGTCGCAGGCGGCGCACGGCTCGGTGCCGTAGGCCTGCCCGAAGTACTCCGAGAGGGCCGCGTGGCGGCAGCGCGCGGCCTGGGCGTAGCGGCGCATGGCGTGGAGGTGCTCGAGCTGGCCGGCCACGAGCCGCTCCTGCTCTTCGGGATCGAGGTCGCTCTCGGCGGCGCTCTTGCGGCAGAGCGATTCCCAGCTGAAGACGTCGGCGGAGGAGTAGAGGAGCACGCACTCCGCCGCCAGGCCGTCGCGGCCGGCCCGGCCGGTCTCCTGCTGGTAGGCCTCGAGGCTCTTGGGGAGGGAAGTGTGGAGAACGAGGCGCACGTCGGAGCGGTCGATCCCCATGCCGAAGGCCACCGTCGCCACCACCACGTCGATCGTCTCGCGGGCGAACGCCTCCTGCGTGCGCCGCCGCTCCGTGGCGTGGAGGCCGGCGTGGTAGGGGCGGGCGAGGATCCCCTCGGCCGCCAGCCGGGCCGCCAGCCGCTCCGTCTCCTTGCGGGAGATGCAGTACACGATCGAGGCCTCGCCGCGGTGGCGGCCGAGGATGGCGAGCGTCTGGGCGATGCGGTCGGTGCGCGGCACGACCCGGTAGCAGAGATTCGGCCGGTCGAACGTCCCGATCAGCATCCGCGGCGCGCGGAGATGGAGCTGGGCGGCGATGTCGTCGCGCACGCGCGGGGTGGCGGTGGCGGTGAAGGCGTGGATGCTCGCCCGGGGAAAGCGCTCGCGGAGGAGCGACATCTGCCGGTACTCGGGGCGGAAATCGTGGCCCCAGTGGCTGATGCAGTGGGCCTCGTCGATCGCGAACCGCTTCACCCCGACCTCGGCGAGGAGGTCGAGCAGGCCGGTGTTGACGAGGCGCTCCGGCGAGGCGAAGAGGAGGCGCAGCTCCCCGGCGGCGAGCCGGTCGCGGACGCCCGCGCGTTCCTCCGGCGACATGGCGGAATGGATCGCCGCCGCGGGATAGCCGATCGCCTCGAGGGCGTCGACCTGGTCCTTCATCAGGGCCACCAGCGGCGAGACGACGACGTCCGTGGTGCCGTTGACGAGGGGGGGCAACTGGTAGCAGAGGCTCTTGCCCCCGCCCGTCGGCATCACCACGACGGAGTCGGTGCCGTCGAGGGCGGCCCGGATCGCCTCTTCCTGCAGGGGGCGCAGCCGGTCGAAGCCCCACCACCTCGAGAGCACCTCGAGGATCCGCGGATCGTCAGGCGGGGCGCCCGGGGGGGACGGGGGCGCTGGGGCATCCTGCCCGGACACGGGGCACCTGGGAGGGGTGGAGGGCGGGGGGAACACCCGCGCGGGGCCCGAGGATACCACGCGGGGCCATTCCGCACCGGGGGTCCATTTCCCCCCTTGCTCACGCCGATGGAGGGTGCGAGAGTTCCGCCCCCCGATGTCCCCCCCGAAGCCTCCACCGGCGATCGAGATCCAGCGCGAGCGCCCCCTCGGGCCCCGCGCCCGGCCCCGGCACGCGCCGGCGGTGCGGGCCCTGCTGATCGCGCTGTGCCTGTGGCGCGGAGCGATCGGACTGCCAGGCACGGCCGCCGGCTTCGGCAGCGGCGCGGCGACGATGGATGCCGGGGGGATGTTCGTGCCGCACGACGACCCGCAGGCCCTGTGGCGCGACACACGCGCGGCGGTGTCGGCCGAGTGGCCGGTGGCGCGCGTCGTGGAGCCGGGCTTCGACGTCCGGCCGGCGTCGCAGGGGATGATCGAGTCGGCCTGGGTGGAGCCGCCGGCGGAGCCGCCCCTGCCCGGAGTCATTCCCACCACCCCCGGGCTCGCGCCCCCACGGCGCCAGCGGCTCGTGGTGCGTTTCTCCCCCGGCGGTTCGGGCGCCTGGATCGAGGCCATCGTGGAGACGCAGTCGATCGCCGAGGCGTCGGCGCCGCGCGCGCCGGGCCGCGTCGAGCTCAGCGGTGGCTGGCAGATCGAGCAGGCCTGGTCGGGCAGCCGCGACGTGACCCCCGTGCTGGCGGCGCGGCTCGCCCCCACGGCGGAGCCGATCCTGTCGCTCCCGCCGCCCGACGGCGTGCCGTATGGCGTCGCGGCGTCGCGCGAGCCTCCCTGGGCGCATTCCTCGTATCCGCGCCTGTCGCGGGCGGGGTACAAGGTGCTCGAGGATTACCGCAACTTCTACTGCTGCGACAGCCTCGTGGGCCTGGCGGCGGCGTTCGGCGCCGGGGCCCTGATGGCCAACACCGGCTTCGACACCACCATGCAGACGGCGTGGATGGAGAGCGTCAAGCCGACCGACCTGGGCACCTTCTTCCTGGGTTGCAAGGACATCGGCGAGGGGCGCTACGCGCTTTCCGTCTTCGGCGCCGCGGCCGTCACCGGGATCGTGCTCGAGGGGAATCCCACCGGCGACATCCTCGGCGAGTGGGGCTCGCGGTCGCTGCGGATGTTCGTCGTCGGGGCGCCGCCGGTGTACGTGCTGCAGATGGCCACCGGCGCGTCGCGGCCGGTCGACGGCAACGGCAGCCAGTGGCACATGTTCAACGACAACAACGGCGTCAGCGGCCATGCGTTCATCGGGGCGATCCCCTTCCTGGCGGCGGCCGACATGGTGGAGAACCCGTGGGCCAAGGGGGGCTTGTGGGTCTGCTCCACGTTCGTCGGCTTCTCCCGCATGACGGACAACGCCCACTACCCCTCGCAGGTGTTCCTGGGGTGGTATCTGGCGGTGGCCAGTTCGATCGCCGTGAGCCGCACCGAGACGCACTTCGCCGGGATGGAAGTGCGGGTGGTGCCCCTGCCGATCGCCGATCTGGGCGGGATGGCGATGGAGACGCGCTGGTAGCCGGATCGCGGCGCCGCTCGCGTCCCGCCGCCCCCACGCGGCCGACGACCCGGCTGCTTTCTCGGGGATGCCCGGGGGCTTTCACGGCGAATTGTCGCCTGCTAAATTTCGCGGTCTGCGCGGACTGGGGGGGCTGTGGCGACTGTAGCGGAGCGTCGCGCGAGGCCCATTCCGGTGCCTCGCCCCCCTCTTTCCAGGCCATCTCTGATTCCTCGTTATGAAGGACATCCCCGTGCCCGCCATCGATTTCCCCCCCATCAAGACGATCCATGGCTTGATCGACGACCACACGAACCTGCCCCGCCACGCCGCCGAGGGCGATGCGTGGTACGAGGAGCACGCGGGGCTCCTGTGGGTGTGGGACAAGCACCAGGAGAAGTGGCGCGAGCTGAATCTGTGGCGCGGCCGCGGCTTCGCCTCGAGCGTCGCCAGCCTGGTGGGGCTGTCGGGTGGAACGCAGGGATCCAAGGGCGCGGCGGGGGAGCGTGGTGCCGTCGGAGCGCAGGGTGAACGCGGCCCGTCCGGACCGCAGGGTGAGCGAGGCCCGGCCGGACCGCAGGGTGAGCGCGGCCCAGCCGGACCGCAGGGTGAGCGTGGCCCGGTGGGAGCTGCCGGCAAGGACGGCATGCCGGGGCCGGCGGGTCCTCCCGGCCGCGACGGGAAGGATGGCCTCGCTGGAAAGGCCGGCGAGCGTGGCCCCGCGGGTCCGGCTGGAGCGCCGGGCGCGCTTGGCCCGGCTGGTGCGCCGGGCAAGGACGGAAAGAACGGCCTCGACGGCAAGGCTGGTCCGGCGGGTGCGCCGGGCAAGGCCGGCGAGCGCGGCCCCGCGGGCCCGGCCGGTGCGCCTGGCAAGGACGGGAAGAACGGCCTCGACGGCAAGGCTGGCCCGGCGGGTGCGCCCGGCAAGGCCGGCGAGCGTGGCCCCGCGGG
>CAISKG010000485.1 GCA_903885855.1 uncultured Planctomycetaceae bacterium | reverse complement strand
GACCGCCGACGGCCGCGTCGGCACGAGGCGCGAGAGTTCGTCGAGCCGCGTCCGCGCGCTCGGCGCGACGTCGTCGTGGGGAACATCGTCAGGGGGATTCACGGCATTCCTCCGGGAGGAGTCGTTCGAGCTTCTCGAGCCCGCGGCGGCAGCGGGCGGTGACGGTGTTCTCGTTGGCGTCGAGCGCGCGGGCGATCTCGGCGAAGGACAGTCCGGCCCACACGCGCAGCACCACCGCCTCGCGCTGCTCCGGCGGCAAGGCCTCGAGCGCCGCGCGCACGGCCGCCTCGCGCTCGCGGCCGACGAGCGGGTCGGCCTCCCACCACGCGTCGTCGATCGCCGCGCGCCGTTCCCGCTCGGCGCGACGGGAGGACGACCTGAGCAGGTCGAGCGCCTCCGACCGGACGGCGGCGAAGAGGAGGGGGACGTCGACGCCGCCGTGCGCACCGCGGGCCCTCCAGAACTTCACGAAGCCGGCTTGCACCGCATCCTCGGCGCTGGACGGGTCGGCGAGCCACTGCCGGGCGAAAAGGAACAGCGCCGGGGCGTGCGCGTCCCAGAGCCGCGCCCAGACCCGCTCGCGGTCGGGGGCGGGGTCGGTCGATTCCGCGGATCGGCGGGCAGGTGGCGGCATCCGGTTCGCTCTCCAGGGAGGATAACGACGCCGGGGAAGGAATCCGTGCAGGGCTCGGGGGAGGCGGCCGCCGGCGCGGCACCCCCAATCCCGCGGTCGATGTATCCTGCCACGGCCGCCGTCGACGGCGCCCGGCACGGCCCGGGTGGCGACGCCGGCGGGAACCGGACGGGGGGGATGCGTGGAAGGGCCAAGGACGATGCGCGGGGCACCCTCCCGGCTCGCCGCGATCGCGGCGCTGCTCATGGCGGCGGCGCCCCTCCGCGCCGACGATCCGGGCCCCCGGCCGCCGAACGTGATCGTGATCCTCGTCGACGACCTCGGCTGGAAGGATCTCTCCTGCCAGGGGAGCACCTTCCATCGCACGCCGCACATCGACCGGCTCGCCGCCGCCGGGACGCGCTTCACGCAGGCCTACGCCGCCTGCCCCGTCTGCTCCCCCACGCGCGCGGCGCTCCTCTCGGGGCAGGCCCCCGCGCGCCTCCACCTCACCGATTGGATCGCCGGCCACGAGGTCCCCGACGCCCCGCTGCGGATTCCCGCCTGGACCAAGCAGCTGCCGCTGGAGGTCGTGACCCTCGCCGAGCGGCTGCGCGGGGCCGGCTACGCCACCGCCTCGATCGGCAAGTGGCACCTCGGCGGCGATGGCTTCGGCCCGGAGGCGCAGGGCTTCGACGTCAACCGCGGCGGCACGGCGCGCGGGCAGCCGCCGCGCTACTTCTCCCCCTACTCGATCCCC
The DNA here is from genome assembly GCA_903885855.1 of uncultured Planctomycetaceae bacterium. Taxonomy (GTDB): domain Bacteria; phylum Planctomycetota; class Planctomycetia; order Pirellulales; family UBA1268; genus QWOP01. Next base: position 4,499 of record CAISKG010000485.1, on the reverse strand, counting down.
ACGCTCGCCGACGGCCCGGCGGGGGAATACCTCACCGACCGCGAGGCGGCCGAGGCGGTGGCCTTCATCGAGGCCCACCGCGACAGGCCCTTCTTCCTCTACCTCCCCCACCACGCCGTCCACACGCCGCTGGAGGCCAAGGCCGACGTGGAGGCGCGGCTGGTGGCCGCGGGCGCCACGCCCGACCGCGAGGCGCGGCGCGGGCGGCCCATCGGCGGCGACGCGGGAGCGGGTCAGATCAACGCCACCTACGCGGCGATGGTGGAGGGGGTCGACGACGCGGTCGGCCGGATCGTCGACGCCCTCGAGCGGCTCTCCTTGCGCGACACCACGGCGATCGTCTTCACCAGCGACAACGGCGGGCTGCTGCCGATCACCGACAACCGGCCGCTGCGCGCCGGGAAGGGCTCGGCCTACGACGGCGGCGTGCGCGTGCCGCTCATCGTCTCCTGGCCGGGCGTGAGCGTGGCCGGCACGACGAGCGACGAGCCGGCGATCACCCCCGACATCACCGCCACGATCCTCGCGCTCACCGGCGCGGGCGCCGAGCCGGGCCAGCCGCTCGACGGCACGAGCCTGGCGCCGGCGCTCGCCGGCGGGAAGCTCGACCGCCATGCCATCCACTGGCACTACCCCCACTACCATCCCGGCGGCGCCACGCCGTTTTCGGCGATCCGCTCCGGCGACTGGCGCCTCGTGCGGTTCTACGAGAGCGGCCGCGACGAGCTCTACAACCTGCGCGAGGATCCCGGCGAGCGCGTCGACCGGGCGCGAACCGATCCTTCCCGGGCGGCGGGCCTCGCGCGCGATCTCGAGGCCTGGCTCGCGGAATCCGGCGCCCAGATGCCGGCGCCGAACCCCGCCCGGAACCCGGCCGACGCTACGGTGCCGGAGTGACCCCAGCGCCGTTCCCGCCGGGGGCCTCGAGCGCCACCGTCACCGGCCAGCCGGGGTATTCCTGCGGGATCCCCGCGACCGACTCCGTGAAGCGCGGGAAGCAGTGGAACGTCACGTTCCGCTCGGGGAAATCCCACACCGCCGCCCCCCAGCCGTCGCCGCGCTGCCGCTGGTCGCGGATGTCGGCGGGGTTGGCGTAGGCGAGCATCGTGATCTTGTTGCCGAGGCCGTCCTCGTAGTCGCCCGTCCAGGGGAGCGGACTGCCGACGACGGCGCCCGCCCCCGGCCGCTCGTCCTCGGGGTGCCACCACCGGCCGTAGATCGTGTTCACCAGCGCCGGCGCCGTGAAGGCGTAGGGCCCGTCGCGGTGGGCGTCGATCCCGTGGCGCACGACCGCGGCGAGGTGCTGGTCGCCGCACAGATGGACCGCGCCGGCACGCCGGATGACGCGGAGCGCCGCGTTCCTCCCCGACTGCGGCCAGCCGTTGCAGTCGAGATCGGCCAGCAGCCGGTTCTCGGGGGTACCGTGGAGGTGGACGGCGCCGCAGAAGGCGGTCTGCGAGAGGACCGCCTTGGCGCGCACCCCATCGGTGTCGTCGGCCCACGTCGCGAGCCAGTCGAGCTGCCGCTTCCCGAGCAGCTCGAGGCCGGGCAGGTCGATCGCCTTCCGGTCGTAGCCGGGATCGGTGACATGATCGGGGCGCGGGCCCATCCGCGGGATCGCCCCCTCCGGCCCGGTCTTGAACTTCCGGTCCTCGAGGATCGCGCAGTCGAGGCCGCCGACGACGAGCCTCGTGAACCAGACGCCGATCCCCTGCTCCACCGGCGCCGGATCGACCGGGTCGGGGAGGTGCCAGGTCTGTTGCCGCTCCACCTGCCGCACGTACGCCGCCGGCCAGTAGTAGCCGCCGTCGGCGCCGTTCTTGTCGCGGGCGCGCTTCCCCCCGGCGCCCCACAGGTTGGGATGGCCGACGTCGTGGTCGTCGGGGATCGTCACCGTGGGCCGGTCGCGGATCACGTCGCGGAACTGCAGCCCGAACTCGATCCACCCGCAGGTGTGCTGGGTGTGGCGGTAGGTCTGGTCGCCGGCGAAGAAGAGCAGATCGGGATCGGCCGCACGGATCGCGGCCACGATCTCGTCGCGGGCGCCGGCGGTGTTGGAGGAGTTGCAGCTCATCACCGCCACGGCGAGGCGCGGCGTGTCGCGCGGATCGCGCCGGATCGTGCCCTCGAAGGCCGCCTCGGCGCCGTGCCGCACCCGGTAGGCCGCGTCGCGCGAGGCATCCCAGCCCTCGACGCGGAAGTGCGCGTCCCAGCCGGGGTAGAGCACCGGCGCGCGGGCCGCCTCGACGAAGCCCTTCCCGTCGCGGCGATCGATCTCCAGGCGGGCCTCGAGCGGCTCCCCCGGCTCCAGCGGAAAGAGCTGCGCCGTCAGCTTGAGCGTCGCGGCGCCCCCCGCCGGCGGCACGGTGAGGGTGTGGAGGGCGAAGGCGATGACGTCGCGGCGCGGCACGTCGAGCGCGAAGGGGCGGCCGCGCTTGCCGTCCCCGCCTGGCCCCGCCTTCTCCCACCACGCGCCGGTGCACCAGCCGTCGAGATCGGGATGCTCGGTGCCGAAGGGGGCCGGATCGGGGAGCGGCGGCACCACCGGTCCGGCGGCGAGGCACGGCGCCGACAGGCAGGCCAGGAGCATCGACGCGAGCGCCCGACGGTGCATGCGGCCCCTCCGGGGCTGATCAGACCAGCTCGGCGATCGGCTCGCGGCGGTCGAGGAGATACTGCGGCCGGCCGGCGTGGTCGGGGATCGTCGTGGCCGCCACGTCGATGCCGAGGCGGTGGTAGAGCGTGGCGAACACGTCCTGGTAGTGGACGGGCCGATCCTGCGGCACCTCGCCGAGCCGGTTGGTGGAGCCGATCACCTGCCCGGTGCGCATCCCGCCGCCGGCCAGCAGGCAGCAGGAGGCCTGCGGCCAGTGATCGCGGCCGGCGTCCTTGTTGATCCGCGGCGTGCGGCCGAACTCCCCCCAGGCCACGACGCTCACGTCGCGGTCGAGGCCGCGGTCGTGGAGATCGCCGACCAGCGCCGTGATCGCCTGGTCGAAGCGCGCCAGCTGCAGGGGGAGGAGTGCGAAGTTGGAGTGGTGGCGGTCCCAGCTGCCGAAGGAGAGCGTCACGCAGCGCACCCCCGCCTCCACGAGGCGCCGGGCGACGAGGAACTGGTCCTGCCAGTGCGGGCCGGCATCCTCGCCGAAGGCGGGGTCGGCGGAGCCACGGCCGTAGCGCTCGCGCGTGGCGGCGTCCTCGCGCTCCACGTCGAGGGCCTCGACGAACCGGCTCGAGGTGAGGACGTCGAAGGCCTTCTCGGCGTAGGCGTCGTGGCCGGAGGTGACCGCCGCGTCGCGGAAGCGGCGCAGCCCGTCGATGCCGTCGAGGAGGCCGCGCCGGTCGCCGAGCCGGTCGAGCGTGACGCCGGCGAGGCGCATGCTCGCGAGCCCCTCGTCGTCGGGCTGGCAGGGGGCGTGGGCCGCGCCCAGGAACCCGGGGAGGCCGGGATTGGAGTAGGGGGCGTGGCGCGACTTGATCGACAGGCCGACGAAGGGGGGCACCGCCCGGTCGACCGGCCCGGCGAGGCGCGACACGGCCGAGCCGAGGGAGGGGCGGCCGTCCTGCCGGCCGCGTGGGCCGATGGGGTAGCCGGAGAGGCAGAGATCGGAGCAGTGCTGGTCGGGCCCGCCGTGGAGCGAGCGGATGACGGCGAACTTGTCCATCATCGCCGCGATCCGGGGGAGGTGCTCGCAGATCTCGATCCCGGGGACGCTCGTGGCGACGGGGCGGAACGATCCGCGGATCTCCGCGGGCGCCTCCATCTTCAGATCGAACGAATCCTGGTGCGACGGCCCCCCGGGCAGGTAGACCATGATCACCGCCTTGTGGCCGAGCCCCCCGGAGGGCACGGCGGCCGGGGCGGCGGCGCCGGCGGCGAGGAGCCGACCCATCGGCAGGCCGCCGAGGGCCAGGCCGCCGATGCGGAGGAAGTGGCGGCGCGGGGCGCCCGACGCGGAGCCACAGAAGCCCCCGATCGGCCGGCCCGGTATCTCGATCACGGGATCGCCCACAGGCCGGAACTCCGCAGGCCGCGGCATGCGGCCGGCCATGATCCTACCCGCGGCACCGACGGGGCCGAAGTCCGGTCGACCCCGGCCGGCCGCGCGGTACGCTGCCAGGATGCGGCGGCCCCTGCGGCCGCGGGAGGGAGCGCCGGAATCATGCCACTCTACGAATACACCTGCCGCGCCTGCGGGAAGCCGTGCGAGCTCCTCGTCCGCGGCGACGAGAAGCCGCTGTGCCCGCACTGCCAGAGCCGGCGGCTGGAGAAGCGTTTGAGCGTCGTCGCCGGCCACGTGGCCGGCGCGCGCGGGGCCGATCCGGCGCCGGGGGGCTGCGGGCGGCCGCAATGCGGCAGCGGCGGTTGCGCGGGGCTGGGCTGAACGCGCAGGCGCACGGGGGGAGAATCCCATGACGGCTCGTCGAACCGCGTCGATCGCCCGGCGCCTGGCGGCCGGGCTGCCGGCCGTGCTGGCGGCGCTGGTGGCGGCGGGCCT
>CAISKG010000484.1 GCA_903885855.1 uncultured Planctomycetaceae bacterium | reverse complement strand
GCGGGCGCCTCGGCGGCGGGAGCCGACATCGCGGTGGGATCGGCGTCCGGGGCGGGCGGGGGCTCGTCCACCGCGGGCTCGGTCGCCGCCGTCGGGATGACGCCCCCCGCGGCGGCGTCATCCGTGGCCGCGGTCCCCGCGGCGACCGTCACGGCCGACACCGGGACCATCCCCTCGATGGCGAGATCGTCGATGGCCACCTCGTAGTGGCCGGGGCGCGAATAGAGGTCGAGGACGAGGTGGGTGATCTCCGCCCCGTCGAGGCTGCCGGCAGGGCCGTGCTCGGCACGGAGGGCGGGGAGGCTGCGCTCGAGCGCCGTGGCGACGTCGCCGACGGCCAGCTGCTCCCAACGCTCCACCGACTGCGACACGCTGCCCGGCAGGATCACCGTCACGGCTTCGCCGCGCGCCGAGCGGAAGCGGGGGAGCCGCACGCGGGCCGAGAGGCGGAGATCGGGGTGATTGGCGCGGACCCACAGCCGGGCCCGCCACTCGTCGATGACGCGCGTCGGCGGGACGGGGAGCTCGAAGCGCAGCACCGTCCCGGAGGCGGCGTCGAGCACGATCCGCTCTCCACCGCGCCCGCGGCGGGCGGCCGCGGCGCTCCGCTCATGGGCGACGAGGCGGTGGGTGACATCCGACTCGCCCGCCCGCCAGACGACGCCGGGATCATCGAACCCCTCCTCGATCACGGCGGCCGCCGCACCGCGCGCCAGGAAGGCGAGCGCGGCGAGGACGACGCCGAGCCGACGGCCCAGTGGCGGCCCGTGGCAGCGCCAGCGGCGCGCCCCGCCGACCCGGCCGGAGCGGCGCGGGGCGGCGACGGCGGACGTTCCGGGGAGGGGCATGGCGCGGTCCGGCACGGTCCGGGGGGCACGGGGGGGCCGGGGCTTGTACCAACGCGCTCGTGGCCGGCTCCAGATCATCTCGGCTGCCGGGATAGCGCCGCCGGCGCCGCTTGCCCGCCGGCGGCCGGAAGGGGGCCCGGCGGGCGGTGTCCGGAGGGGGCGGGGCCCGTCCCGGCCCGCCGGATCCGGCGGAGCCGGGCCGCGAACCGCAGGGTAGAATCCTGTGAGGGAGCCGCCCGGCCATGCAACCGACCACCGCCGAGGAGTTCGCCGCGCACGCCCTCAAGCTCGAGCTTGTCAGCGCCGGCGATCTCGACGCCGCCTTCGGGGAACTCGGCGGCAACAACGTTCCCCCGGAGGCACTCGGCAATCTCCTCCTCCGCCGGGAGGTGATCACGGGCTACCAGCTCGACCGGCTCCTGCGCGGCGACAGCCGCGGCTACTTCTACGGCAGCGCCAAGATCCTCTATCAGGTGGGCGCCGGCTCCTTCGCCCGCGTCTACCGGGCGGTGAATGTCAACGACGGATCCGTCGTGGCGGTGAAGGTGCTCCGCTCGCGCTTCACGCAGGATGCCGAGAAGTGCCGCTGGTTCCGCCGCGAGGGGGAGATGGGGCGGCTCCTGCGCCATCCCAACATCTGCGCCATCGAGGACGTGGGCCAGGAAAACAACACGACCTACATCACGATGGAGTTCGTCGAGGGGCAGACGCTCCGCGAGCTGGTGCGGATCCGCGGCGCGCTCGATCCCGGCCGGTCGATCAATCTTCTCGACCAGATGTGCGCCGGCATCGAGTATGCCCATCGGCGCGGCCTGACCCACGGCGACGTCAAGGCCTCCAACATGCTGATCTCGTCGATCGGCCAGGTGAAGGTGGTGGACTTCGGGCTCGCGCGCATCGACGCCGAGACGGGCGACCGCTCGCTCGGCGGATCGAAGAGGGACAAGGGCGACAAGGGGGACAACCTCCGCACCCTCGACTACGCGACGCTCGAGAAGCTCGCGGGGATGAAGGACGACGGCATCCGCAGCGACATCTACTTCCTCGGCACCATGGGCTACATCGCCCTCTCGGGAGCCTCGGCGCTGGTCGAATCGCGCGACCGCACGGTGCGCTCCGACCCGCGCCGCTACACGTCGGTGGTGCCGCTGCTGACGCGTGCCCCGGGCGTGCCGCGTGACATCATCGAGGTGGTCAACCGGATGATGCAGCTCGACCCCATGGAGCGATTCCAGACGGTGTCGGACGTGCGCCGGGCGCTCGAGCCGCTGCTGGAGAAATATCCAATCGGGACGGGCGCGGTGTCGCGCGACCAGAGCGGCCAGCCTGCCGGAGAATCGAGCGAGGCCCAACCCGCGCACCAGGGCAAGAAGCGCGCGATCATGCTGGTGGAGACGACCGGCCGTGCGCAGCAGCAGCTGCGCGACTTCTTCGGCACGCTCGGCTTCCGCGTCCTCCTCACCGAGAACGCCCACCGCGCGCTGGCCCGCTTCTCGACGACCCCGCTGCCGGCCGACTGCCTCGTGATCAGCACCCAATCGATCGGCGAGGACGCGATCGACGCCTTCAACAAGCTGACGAGCGACCCCTTCTTCTCGCAGGTGCCGGCGATCCTGCTGGTGCCGGCCAAGCACCGCGAAATGGCGGAAAAGGCGGTGACCGACGAGCGGCGCCGCGTCCTCGCCACCCCCTTCCACACGCGGCAGATCACCGAGATGCTCGACGAGCTCGTCGGCACCCCCGCCTGACGAAGCGCACCGCCCCCGAGCG
>CAISKG010000483.1 GCA_903885855.1 uncultured Planctomycetaceae bacterium | reverse complement strand
CTCGCCGAGCGCCTCGCCTGGGCCGGCGGCGGCGCCCTGGTCGCGTCGCTCCTGGCCGGCCTCGCCGGCCCGCCCGCAGCCGTCGCGATCGCGCCGACGGCGGTCCCGGCGGTGCCGACGGAGCGGGTCGCCCCCGTGCCCTCCGCGGCCGTCGATCCGGCGCCCGAGCCGGTCGCCGAGGAATCGCTCGCCTGGTCCGACGACGGGGTCCATTATCTCGCCGACGGGTTCCCGGCGCGCATCTACCGCCACTGGGTGGTGGAGCGCCGTCCCGATCCGTCGGGTGGTGAGAGCCTCGTGCCGCGCGAGGACGTGTTCGTCGTGCCGGCGTCGCTGCGCTGAGCGCCGCGGCGCGTGCCCATGTTCGTGCCCATGTTCGTACCCACGTTCGTGCTGAAGTTCGTGCCGAAGTCGCTTCCCGGAGGAACCACCCCATGTCGATGATCCTGCCCCTCATCCTCCTCGCCGCCGGCGTCGTGGATGCCCCCGCCGAGCCGCCGACCGATCCCCGGGCCGGCGAAGGAAGGCCGCTTCAGGAAGCGACGCCGGCCGCCGTCGAAGAGCAGTGGATCTTCGTCGACGGCCAGCCGCTCACCGTGACGGTCACCGGCAGTGCCGACGCCGGCGACGGCGACGCGCCCCGGGCGGTCCGGCTCCAGGTCTTGGGAGGCGACGGCCTCGTCGCGATCGCCGACGCGGCGGGCGCTGCTGCGAAGAAGGTGCCGTTCATCGGCGTCGTCACGACGCCGATCGCGCCGGCCGTGCGGGCCCAGACCGATCTCGGCGAGGACATCGGCCTCTCGGTCGAGTCGGTCGCCCCCGACAGCCCGGCGGCGAGGGCGGGGCTCGAGCCGTTCGACATCCTCGCCAAGTACGACGACCAGCTCCTCTGCGCGGCGGTGCAGCTCTCGGCGCTCGTGAAGCGCACCGGCCCCGGGAACACCGCGACGCTCACGGTGATCCGCCGCGGCAAGGAGATGCCGATCGAGGTCACCGTCGGCGAGCACGCGGTGCCGGCGGCGCTGGCGCTGGAGCGCGTGGCGGGGCCGCACGGCCAGCCCGACGTCGCGGCGCAGCCGATCCTCCCCGGCCGGAATGTCGACGGCCCGCTGCTCGCCCGTCTCCTCGAACGGTTGGGACAGCCCGGCACGGCGCCTCAGCAGCCGGGCCCCGGTGGCAGGATGATGCAGCCCGGCGTCGTGCCCCCCTTGGCCCTCCCCGTGCCCGAGTTTGCCCCCTTCCAGCCCAACCAGTTCCAGCCCAACCAGCGCTTCATCCTCGTGAACCCCGCGGTGACGCGGCAGAGCCAGTCGACGAGCATGCACTCCGACGACCGGGGCCAGGTGATCTTCCGCGAGACCGACGGCGTGGGGACGGTGACGGTGCTCGATCGCGGCGGCGCGGTGCAGCATCAGGGGCCGTGGGGGGGCGCGGGCGATCTCGAGAAGGTGCCCGAGGACCTGCGCGGCCGCGTCGAAGAGGCGGCCGGCCGCCGCGCGCAGGCGCCGCCGTTTCCGCGCGGGGGCGGCTGACGCCGCCGACCGCCGGTCAATCGTCAGCGGATCCGCAGCGTGTTCGACGGCGGCGAGAGGACGCTGCCGCCGGAGTCGCTCCGCGCCCGGATCGCGAACTGGTAGCTCGCCCCGCGCACCAGCCCCGCCACCCGTGCGGTGCCGACGACCGGGAGGATCGCGGCGCGCGTCCAGGCGGTCTCGCCGGTGCGCCGGTAGAAGAGGACGTAGCCGGTGAGCGCCCGGGGGGCGCCGGCCGCCGGGTCGAAGGGCTGCGGGGCGTGGGCCCAGGTGATGCTGGCGGCGCCCGCGCCGCTGGTGCGCGCCAACAGCGCCGCCGGCGCCACCGGGGCCAGGATCGACGCCGACGCGGCCGACGGGGCGGAGATCCCGGCGGCGTTGGCCGACGTGACGCGGAAACTCCAGCCCCGCGCCGGATCGAGCCCCTTCACCGTCGCCGCGGCGACGCCCCCCGGCACCTCGACGACCCGCACCCAGGCGGTGTCGCCGTCGCGCCGGGCGAAGAGGACGGAGGATCCCAGGGGCGCCGTGTCGGCGGGGTCGCGTGACCACGTGACCAGCGCGGTCCGCCCCGCGGCCCAGGTCGCGCGCACGTCGCGCGGCGCCGCGGGCGCCCCGTACACCTCCCCCGCCACCGGGATCGAGAACGCGCCCCCCGGGGCGCTCGAGGGGATCGAGACCGATCCGGCCACGAGCCGCGCGGTGCCGGGGTCGAGGGCCAGCGTGAAGGCCGCGGTGCCGCCGACCGGCACGCGCGCCGGCAGCGGGCCGGCGAGGGTCACCCCCGCCGGGAGCACGGGCACGCCCAGATCGAGCGGCGCGGTGCCGCCGTTGGTGACCGTGAAGGAGACCGGCACCGCGGCGCCGCCCCGGGCGATCGTCCCCAGGGGCACCGGCGTCGACTGGGCGCTCGAGATCGGCAGGCCGCCCGAGGCGACGGCGATCGCCGGCACGCCGACCCACACCGTGAAGCTGTCGTCGGCGCGGAGCCCGGAGAGGTCGGTGCCGGTGACGGTGATCGTGGCGCTGCCGGGCGCCGTGCCGGCGAAGAGCTGCAGCCGTCCCGCCTCGTCGACCCGCACGTCGACGACGCCGGGGGCCGAGCTGACCGCGGCGACGCCGAAGGCGGTCTCCGCGCCGGTGACGACGGCGGCCGAGCGCACGAGCAGGAGCCGCTGGCCGAGGTTGTCCCAGGTGAGGCCGGCGAGGTCGCTCACCGGGAGCGTGCCGAAGGGGCTCGACGGGTTGCCGCCGCGGGCGTCGACGCGCGGCAGCGCCGCCGCCTCGGCGAGGATCGCCGCGCCCTCGCCCACCACCCGGCCGAAGACGGCGTAGCGGTTGCCGGCGGCGTCGAAGGTGTCGTTGGCGACGGTGTTGAAGAAGAAGCCGCTGGTGGCGGAGTCCGGGTCGCCGGTGCGCGCGTAGGCCAGCGTGCCGGCGGCGTTGGGCCGGTCGGCCGCCCATTCCAGCGCGATCGGGGCGTCGGTCGGCACGTTGGCCACGCCGCCGGGGCCGATCGAGAACCCGCCCCCCTGCAGGAAGCGCGACGGGCCGGTGTCGCCGGCGAAGTCGGTGGCACGATGGATGAAGGTGGCGTCGTAGCGCCCGCGGTTGACGTAGGAGAGGAAGTTGGCCGTCGAGACGGGCGCCGCCGAGCGCTCGAGCGCCCCCGACGCGGAGCGCACCTCGCGGTCGTAGAGCTCGACGAACAGCTCCCGCACCGTCCCGGCGTCGCCGGCCTGCATCGCCATCCGCACCACCGTGCCCTGGAGGCTCACGCCGCTGACGGCGAACGTCCCGGCGGGGTCGATCGGCGCGGGAATCGCCGAGGGGGCGACGACCAGATCGGGAAGCGCTCCGGCGACGGCGATCGCCTGCACGCGCCGCGCCTCGAGGATCTCGCCCGGCACGAGCACCGTGGCCGGCGGCCGCCGCGCTCGGCGCCGGCGGTCGCGCGGGGACGCGTGGCGGCTGGGGCGACGGAAGCGCATGCGGAGGCCGGGTGGGAAAACGCCCGCGGCGGTCGGTGGGGGCCACGCGGCCCCGGCGCCACGGTCTGGCCCCAGGATACGACCGGAGGGGAGGCGAACCAAGGATCGGGTCGACGCTTCCCCGCATCCGGCCCGCTCCCGCCCGGGCCCGTATGATGACGGCTCCCGCTCTCCCTCCGCCGGCCCCGCCATGCCCCCCTTCCGCGTGTCGCGCGATCGGATCGCCGCCGGCCTGCTGGCACTCCTCTGCCTGGCCACCGCGCCGGGGTGGGGCGCGGCGCGGGGGGAGGAGCCGCGCGCGGCCGAGCGCGGCGGGGCGCTCCCCGCATCGGCGCGGCACGTCGTCCTCATCGTCTCCGACGACCAGCACTGGCGCGACCACGGCTTCATGGGCCACGCGCACCTGCGCACGCCGCACCTCGACCGGCTCGCGCGCGAGAGCCTCCTCTTCCGCCGCGGCTACGTCCCCTCGAGCCTCTGCTGCCCGAGCCTCGCCTCGCTCATCACCGGCCGCCTGCCGCACGAGCACCGCATCGTGGGCAACGATCCCCCCGGCACCGGCACGTTCCCGGCCGGCAGTCCCGAGCACGAGCGTCTCTTCGGCGCGGGGCGCGAGGCGATGAACCGGCATCTCGAGGAATGGCCGACGCTGCCCCGGCTCCTCGGCGCGGCGGGCTTCCGCTCGCTCCAGACCGGCAAGTGGTGGCAGGGCGACTTCACGCGCGGCGGCTTCAGCGAGGGAATGACGCGCGGCGAGCGGCACGGCGACGACGGCCTGGCCATCGGCCGCAAGACGCTCGAGCCGATCCGCGACTTCGTGCGCGGCTGCCGGGAGCGCGACGAGCGCTTCCTGGTGTGGTACGCGCCGATGCTTCCCCACGACCCGCACGACCCCCCGGCCGACCTCCTGGCCCACTATGCGTCGGTCGCGCCGAGCCCCCACGTGGCCCGCTACTGGGGCAACGTGGAGCGCTTCGACCGCAGCGTGGGCGACCTGCTGGCCCTCCTCGACGACGAGGGGCTCGCGCGCGACACGCTGGTGGTCTTCGTCACCGACAACGGCTGGATCCAGGATCCGGCCTCCCCGCGCCACGCCCCCCGCTCCAAGCGCTCCCCCTACGACGGCGGCGTGCGGACGCCGATCATGCTCCGCCTCCCCGGCGGGATCGCGCCCGGGGAGGGGGAGGAGGCGGTGTCGAGCCTCGACATCCTCCCCACCGTGCTGGCCGCCTGCGGGGTGGCGGCGCCGGCCGGCCTGCCCGGCGTGAACCTCCTCGATCCGGCGGCGCGGGCGGCCCGCCCGGCGGTGTTCGGGGAGTGCTACACCCACACGCTCCTCGATCTCGACGATCCGGCCGCGGGGCTGTTGTGGCGCTGGTGCGTCGCGGATCGCTGGAAGCTCGTCATCCCCGAGCATCTCCCCCCCGGCGACGAGCGCCTCGCGAGCGAGGGGAGGGCCCTCGACGAGGACGCGCGGGGCTGGCTCCTCTCCGGCGCGCCGCGGCTGTTTGACCTCGCCGCCGATCCCGACGAAAACACCTCCGTCGCCGCCGGTCATCCCGAGGTGGTCGCGCGCCTCACCCGGGCGCTCGACGCCACCTGGCGGCCGGCCCCCCCTCCTCCTCCTCCTTCGAGACGCGCCCCATGACGCCGCGCCGTGCCCTCGCCCTGCTGATCGTGTCGTTCGCCGCCTGCTGCCGCGCGCAGGGCGCCGACTGGCCCAACTGGCGCGGCCCCGGCCTCGACGGCGTCGCCGCAGGGAGCGGCTACCCCACCGCCTGGTCGGCCGACCGCAACGTCGCCTGGCGCGTGCCGCTGCCGGGCGCCGGGGCGAGCACGCCGGCGGTGTGGGGGGACCGGGTCGTCCTCACCCTCGCCATCGACGGGGAGGACACGGTGCTGTGCCTCGACCGCGCGGGGCGCGAGCTGTGGCGCCGCGCGCTGGGCGCCGAGCGCGCCGGCAAGCACGCCAAGGCCACCGGATCGAATCCCTCGCCGGTCACCGACGGGAAGCACGTGTGGGTCTACTTCAAGAGCGGCGAGCTGGCGGCGCTCGACCTGGCCGACGGGCGGGTGGCGTGGCGCGTGAATCTTCAGGAGCGCTTCGGCGAGGACACGCTGTGGTGGGATCTGGGCACGAGCCCCGTGCTCACCGCCGACGCGGTCGTGGTGGCGGTGATGCACAGCGGCCCGAGCTATCTGGCCGCCTTCGGCCGCACCGACGGGGAGCTGCGCTGGAAACACGACCGCGACCTGGGGGCCCCCGAGGAGGCGGCCCAGTCCTACTCCACGCCGCTGGTGCTGCCGGGGGAGGACCGCTTCGGCGAGCCGGCGGAGGTGATCGTCGTGCTGGGGGCCGACCACGTCACCGCCCACGACGCGGCCGACGGCCGCGAGCTGTGGCGGGTGGGGGGGCTGAATCCGGGCGGGGAGCGGTTCTTCCGCTCCATCGCCTCGCCGGTGGCCGCCGGCGGGCTGATCATCGCCCCCTACGCCCGGGGCAGCACGCTCACGGCGGTGCGCCGCGGCGGCTCGGGGGACGTGACGGCCACGCACGTGGCCTGGCGGCGCTCCGACCTGGGGGCCGACGTCCCCACGCCGGCGGTCCTCGACGGGCAGGTCGTGGTCTGCACCGACGGCGGAGGGATCGAGTGCCTCGAGGCCGCCACGGGCACGACCCTCTGGAAGGAACAGCTCCCCAAGAACCGCCATGCCTACAGCGCTTCGCCGGTGATCGCCGAGGGGCGCGTGTTCGCCACGCGCGAGGATGGCGAGACGGCGATCGTGGCCCTCCCCGCCGCCGGCACCGGCGCCGCGGTCGTCGGCACCGGCATGCTCGACGAGATGACCGTGGCCACGCCGGTGTGCGTCGACGGACGGATCTTTCTCCGCTCGCGCGACGCGCTGTGGTGCATCGCCGCGGAGTAGCCGCGCCGCGGTCGCGCGCCATCTTTACCGCCGCGCGTTTCAAGAATCGGGCGCGTGCGGCGCCCTTGCCGCGCGCGACGTGATGGAATCGCCGTTTCACGGCGGCCTCACGCGCGGGAATCCTCCCCGCGGCCGCCCCGATTGTGGCAGGATGGTGCCGCCCCGCCCGACCCGTCGGGCGGTGGCGCGTCCGCGATCGTCACCGCCGGTGGCGCGTCGACGGCCGCCGGATTCCGCTGAGGCTTCCTCGATGGCCATCGCCGTGCCTCCGTCCCACCCGGAGGTGTCCTGGTTGCAGGCGACCGTACGTCCCAAGACCCCCGAGCAGGTGTTCGAGGTGGCCCTCAAGGCGACCGGCATCCGGGTGACCAGGGTCGGCGGGAGCGACGTGACGAGCACCTGGGTCCATCGCGGGAGGGAGGCACCGCTACGGATCCAGGATGGCGGGATCAGCGTTTTCCCGGCCGATGACGACCAGCACGTCTTCCGCACCCGGGGGGACACCCCCTGGGAAGGGCTCCTGCTCTGGATCCCGGCCGAGCAGGTGCGGCGGGTGGCCGACGCGGAGGGGGTGCCCGTGGCGGCCGGGGAGGTCCCCGCCCGGCGCGGATTCCTCGACCCCTCCCTCGACCGGCTCATCGACGGGGCCATCGGCCGCGGCCCCGACACCGAGGGGATCGGGCAGGAATTGGCGGCCCGGGCCCTGATCCTCCAGCTCGCCCGCATCCTCCACGGCGTGGCGCCGGAGTGGCACTCCGATTCCGGCGCCTTCACCGAGGCCGCCGTCCGCGGCATCGCCGACTACGTCGACGCCCACCTCCAGGGGCGCGTCCGGCTCTCGGACATGGCGGCCCTCACCGGCCTCTCGCCGGGCCACTTCGCCAAGAAGCTGCAGCGCTCGGTGGGGCTGACCGCGCCGGCCTTCGTGAACCACCGACGCGTGCGTCGGGCGCTCGAGATCCTCGCCGACGAGAGCCTGCCGCTGGGGAAGATCGCCGACGACCTCGGCTTCTCCTCGCAGAGCCACTTCAACCGCGTCTTCGCCCGGCTCACCGGGATGACGCCGCTGAAGGCGCGGCGCATGCTCGTGGGCTGACCGCCGCGGAGCGGCCGCTCACGGCCGCGGAGCGAGGGCCCGGTCGGCGAAGTCGGCGAAGCGCTCCCAATCCCACTCCACGATGTCGTGGGCGCCCGAGCGCACGTGGTAGCCGATGGAGTGCCCCACCGGCGTGTCGGGCGCGGGGAAGGCGTCGGTGCCGAGCCCCGCGCGGCCGAAGAGGCGCCAGGCCGGCTCCGCGGCCACGGCGGCGAGGAACTCGCCGCGCGGGTCGGCCCACAGATCCTCCGCGGCGCTGGCCACGTACAGCGGCCGCGGCGCCGTCATCGCCAGGAGGACGTGCTGGTCGAAGGGCATCTCGGCCGCCCGGTCGGCCCAGCCGGCGTAGCGCGGGCAGAACCAATGCGGGAAGGCGGTCGTGATCCGCTTCACCGTCTCGCCGAAGTCGCGGCGCTCCAGCGCCGCGCCGCCGCAGCCCGACTCGTTCGAGACCACCATCGCGAAGCGCTCGTCGCCGGCGCCGGCCCACAGCGCCGTCTTGCCCAGCCGCGAGTGCCCCACCACGATCACGCGCCGGGGATCGATCTCGGGGAGCGTCACGAGCCAGTCGAGGATCCGCGACAATTGCCAGGCCCAGGTGGCGATCGCCCCCGGCTCGTCGGGGCGCGCCTCGGCGTCGGTGGCGGCGTAGCCCATGCCGGGCAGCACGCTCGCCGGCCGGCCGTCGGCCCGGTCGGGGAAGAGGTCGGCGTAGGAGGCGGTGGCGGTGGCGTAGCCGCGGCCGACCAGCCGGGCCACCGGCCAGCGCCGCGCGAGCGTGCCGCGCGAGGCCTCGCGCGCGGTGTTGTCGGTGACGCCGGTGTCCTTGCCGTTGGGCACCCAGCCGCGCGGGAGGCGCACCGCGGGGTCGGCGGTCTCGGCGTGGTTGCCGCCGAAATTGAGGTGCAGGAACGTGGGCAGGCGGTGGTCCGTGGGCACGGCGTCGGCGGCGGGCAGGTAGAGCAGCACCTCGGTCGTGGGCGCGTCGGGACCGTGGCCGAGGCGCAGCCGGGCCTGGACGCGCCGCATCCCGTCCGGCCCCGTGCCGCGCTCGACCGCCTCGGCGGTCACCGGCACCGGCTCGAGGATCCGGCCGTAGGCCTCCGCCTCCAACAGCGCGAGCCACCGCGGCCGGGCGGCGGTGCGCCACCCCTCGGGGGTCGTGACCGCCGCTCCGTCGGGCCCCACGAGCAGCTCGGGGAGCGTGTACGTGCCGACCTTCGACTCGTCGTAGTTGAAGCCGTCCGGCCCCGGCTGGGCGGCGGCCGACCGGGGGGGGATCGTGGTCATGGCGGCGACGAGCGCGACGGCGAGGAAGGGGGCGCGGGGGCGCATGCGATGCTCCAGCACTCGCGGCCGATCAGACGGCGGCCGGCCCGGCCTTCCCGGCCTGGCGCCGGCGCCAGGCGCGGAGTCCCGCGGCACCCGCCACGAGCGCCCCGCCCATGGCCAGCGACGCGGTCGTCGTCGGCTCGGGGACGACCATGGTCTGGCCGGCGCGAATCCGCGTACCGTTGTCCTGGTAGGCCCATTTGTCGACCGTCACGCTCATCCCGGTGGGCGTGCCCGGCGACCGCGTCACGGACACGAGGCGCACCCAGCCGTAGTTCACGAAGCCCGAGACGCTGTTGCGGAACGTGAACAGGAGATACTTGTTGGACAGCGCCCCGGGGCCCACGCCCTGCAGCTGGCTGTAATAGACCGGCGGATCGACGAGGGTGTTGGTGCCGGTGCGGAACTTCGCCGAGAAGACGATGTTCGCGCGCGTGTCCGCGGCGGTCCGCGCCGTCGCGCCCCAGGTGGGCCCGTAGCCGGTGCGGAAGGCGACGTTGACGCCGACGTTGGTCTCCAGCGAGCGGCCGCTGGCCTGGATCCCGATCCGGTCGGCCAGCGACGTGGCGTTGCTGAAGCCCGCGCGGACGAAGTAGGAGCGGTTGATGTTGGTGGCGGCCTCGAAGACGAGCTGCTTGGGTGACAATCCCGGCAGCAGGTCGATCGCGGCCGAAGCCGATTGGCCGGCGTCGAATCCGACGGTGAACGGCCCCACGTCGTAGACGATGATCTCCGCGCCGGCGTCGCCGGGGGGGATGGAGGGCCGCGGCGCCGGCGGCCAGAGCGAGAATCGAGGTCAGCTTCCTGCCGTCATCAAGGTGCATCCGTGCGATCCCGCCGGCCTGCGCCGGGGAATCGACGTCACGGGTCATGGGTCGTTGTCTCGCGTTTCACCCGGAAGGGAAGGATCGAGCCGTGGCCGGCCCCCCGGTGGAGTCGGGGCCGTCGGAGGACCACTGCATCTTGCCACAGGCATCCGGCCGTGCAATGGGGCGATCCCGATCCGCCGCCGGGGCACCAACGACGGGCATCCGCGGTGTGGTAGCATCCGCGGCGGCGGGGGAGGCGCGGGGGTTCCGCGCGAGTCCCGGTCGCCGGTCGTGCCGAGTGAGGTGTGTCATGCGCGCGTCGAAGGTCCGGTGGTCAGCGGGAGCGTGGCTGGCGGTGCTCGTGGCGGCCGTGATCGCGCCGTACAGCGCGGCGTCCGCGTCCGAACCGGCCGGTGCCGCCAAGCCGGCCCGGCTCCTCGTCGTCACCGTGACCGCCGGCTTCCGCCACTCCTCGATCGAGACCGGCGAGGTGATCCTCGAGAAGCTCGGCCGCGAGAGCGGGCAATTCCACGTCGACTTCCTCCGCCTCCCTCCCGGCCGGCCGGGCCGGCCCGCCGAGCCGAAGCGCGGCGACGGCACCTCCGACGACGACTGGAAGAAGCAGGAGGCGAAGTTCCGCGCCGATCTGGCGGCCTTCGAGGCCGCCGAGGCGGCCTGGCAGAAGGGAATCCAGGAGGCCTTCGCCAAGGCCTTCTCCCGCGAATCGCTCGACCGCTTCGACGGCGTCGTCTTCCTGAGCACCACCGGCGCCCTGCCGATCCCCGACCTCGACGACTTCCTCGCCTGGGTGCGCAGCGGGAAGACGTTCTGCGGCTTCCACGCCGCGGCCGACACCTTCAACGCCTCCGACGCCTACCGCGATCTCGTCGGGGGAATCTTCGCCGGCCATCCCTGGAACGCCGGCGACGAACACGCCTTCGTGGTCGAGGAGCCGGGTCACGGGATCGTGGCCAGCCTTCCGGAAGCCTTCCGCTGGAAGGACGAGATCTATCAGTACGACACGCGCTTCGTTCCCGACGACGTCCGCGTGCTGGTGAGCCTCGACATGCCCCACTGCTCCCCCAAGGAGCCGTGGCACGTGCCCGTGTCGTGGGTGCGCGACTTCGGCCGCGGCCGCGTCTTCTACTCCAACTTCGGCCACAACGAGTCGACCTGGAACGAGCCGATGTTCCAGCAGCACTACCTGGCCGGGATCCTCTGGGCGCTGGGTCGGGCCGAGGGCCCCTCCGAGCCCAATCCTGACGTCCAGGCCCGCGCCTACCTGCACGCCGTGCTGGCCGCCGCGGCCGCCGCCGGCTCCGGCGGCGACGCCGCCCGGGCGACCGCCGAGGCGGAACGCCTCTGCGCCAAGGCCGATGCCCGGATCGCGGCCGAGCCCGGTTTCGCGAGCGAACTGCGGCCCCTCCTCCTCGAGGCCCGTGCGGCCGACGCCGCGGGGCGCGGGGCGATCTACGCCAAGGTGGTCGGCGCGGTCGATCGCTGACACGCGGGCCCGGCACCCCGGGGGACGAGGCATGGCCCTGCGCAGGCTCGGGCTGGTGGCGGCGGGACTGGCGGCCCTGGCGCTCGTCGCCGGGGCGGCCCGAGCCGACGGGCGCCGGCCCCCCAACATCCTCGTGATCCTCGCCGACGACCTCGGCTATTCCGACGTCGGCGCCTACGGCGGCGAGATCGACACCCCCCACCTCGATCGCCTCGCGCGCGGGGGCCTGCGCTTCACGCAAGCCGCCAGCACCGCGCGCTGCTGGCCCAGCCGCGCCGCGCTCCTCACCGGCTACTACCCCCAGGCGATCGGGCGCGACGCCCTGCCGGCGAGCGCCGCGGCCGGGGCGCTCGCCGGCGGCGCGCAGGGGAAGCGGCCGCGCTTCGCCCGCCTCCTCCCCGAGCTCCTCGCCCCGGCCGGCTACCGGGCCTACCACTCCGGGAAGTGGCACGTCGACGGGCAGCCGCTCGGGCAGGGATTCGTGCGATCGCTCGACGTCGTCGGCGCCGGCCAGAGCAACTACTTCGATCCCTCCGGCGTCACCGTGGAGGGGAAGCCGCACCCGCCCGCCGAGGGCTTCTACGCCACCACGGCGATCGGCGACCACGCACTCGCCTGCCTCGACGAGCACGTCGCCCGGCACGCGGGCGCCCCCTTCTTCCACTACGTCGCCTTCACCGCGCCCCATTTCCCCCTCCAGGCGCCGGCCGAGCTGGTGGAGAAGTACCGCGGCCGCTACGCCGTCGGCTGGGACGAGGTGCGCCGCGCCCGCCACGCCCGGCAGGTGGAAGCCGGCATCGTGACCGGCGACCTTCCGCCGATGGAGCGCGACATCGGGCCCCCGTACGCCTTCCCGGAGGCGCTCGAGCGCCTCGGCGACGCGGAACTCGCGCTGCCGCTGGAGTGGGCGACCTTGTCGGCGGAGCAGCGCGGCTTCCAGGCGGCGAAGATGGCGATCCACGCGGCGATGGTCGAGGCGCTCGACCGGGAGGTGGGCCGGATCGTGGCGCGCCTCGAGCACGCGGGCCTCCTCGACGACACCCTGATCCTCTTCGCCAGCGACAACGGCGCCTCCGCCGAGATCATGGTGCGCGGCGAGGGGCACGACCCGGCGGCGCCTCCGGGATCGCGGAAGAGCTTCCTCTGCCTCGGCCCCGGCTGGTCCTCCGCCGCCAACACCCCCTTCCGCCGTCACAAGACCTGGGTTCACGAGGGGGGGATCGCCACGCCGTTGATCGTCCACTGGCCCGCCGGCGTGCCGGCGGCCGACGCGGGGGCGCTGCGCCACCAGCCCGTGCACCTCATCGACGTCGTCCCCACGCTCCTCGAGGCGGCCGCGATCGCGGCGCCGGCGGCACTGGCCGACGGCACGCCGGTGCCGCCGCTGCAGGGGAGGAGCTTCCTGGGCGTGCTGGGGGACGCGGCGGCGCCTGAGCCCCACGAGGCCCTGTGGTGGTGCCACGAGGGCAACCGGGCGGTGCGCGTGGGGGACTGGAAGCTCGTCGCCGTCCGCGACGGCCCCTGGGAGCTCCACGACCTCGCCGCCGACCGGGCCGAGGGGGTCGATCTGGCGGCGCGTGAGCCCGAGCGCGTGGCGGCGCTCGAGCGCACCTGGGAGGGGATCGCCGCGGAGTGCCGGGCGCTGGCCAGCGGCGCGAAGGCCGCCGCGGCAGCGCGGCGGCCGCCGAACGTGGTCATCGTCTGCGCCGACGACCTCGGCTACGGGGATCCCGGCTGCTACGGCGGCGTCGCCGCCCCCACGCCGCACATCGACCGCCTGGCGCGCGAGGGGGTGCGCTGCACCGACTACCACGCCGCGCAGCCGGTCTGCTCGGCGTCGCGCGCGGCGCTGCTCACCGGCTGCTACCCCAACCGGATCGGCATCGGCGGGGCCCTCGGCCCGGCGTCGCGCCACGGGATCGCCGCGGAGGAGACGACGCTCGCCGAGCTGCTCCGCGGCCGCGGCTACCGCACGGCGCTGGTGGGCAAGTGGCACCTCGGCCACCACGCCCCCTTCCTCCCCACCCGCCACGGCTTCGACGAGTTTCTGGGGATCCCCTACTCCAACGACATGTGGCCCCTCCATCCCGAGGCGGCTCCGGGCACCTATCCGCCGCTGCCGCTCTTCGACGGCGACGCGATCGTCGACGACGACGTCGACGCGGAGGATCAGGCCACCCTCACCGCCCGGCTCACCGCCCGCGCGGTGGACTTCATCGAGCGCTGCGGGAGGGAGCGGCCGTTCTTCCTCTGCCTCACCCATCCCATGCCCCACGTGCCGCTGTTCGCGGGCGCCGCCTTCGCGGGCACGACGCCCGGCGGCACCTACGGCGACGTCCTCGCCGAGATCGACGCCTCGGTGGGGGCGATCCGCGCGGCGCTCGAGCGCAGCGGGGCGCTGGCCGACACGCTCGTGATCGTCACCAGCGACAACGGCCCCTGGCTCTCCTACGGCGACCATGCCGGCAGCGCGGGGCCGTGGCGCGAGGGGAAGGGGACGGTCTTCGAGGGGGGCGTGCGCGTCCCCTGCGTGGCCCGGCTGGAGGGGGTGATCCCGGCGGGCAGCGTGTGCGCGGCGCCGCTGATGGCGATCGACATCCTCCCCACGGTGGCGGCGCTGACGGGGCCGGCGCTCGCCGCCGACGCCGCCGGGCGGCTCGTCGTCGGCACGCTGCCCATCGACGGCCGCGACGTGGGGGGGCTGCTCCGCGGCGCGCCCGCCGCGGGAGAGGCCGCCGAGCGCGACCTCGGCTTCTGGTACCTCGACAACGAGCTGCAGGCGGTGCGCCGCGGCCGCTGGAAGCTCTTCTTCCCCCACACCGCGCGCACCATGGAGGGGCAGGCGCCGGGCGCCGGGGGCCGGCCGGGGAAGTACCGCCCCCTGCCGGTGCCGCGCATGCTCGTCGACCTCGAGCGCGACCCGGGCGAGACGACCGACGTGGCGGCGGAGCATCCCGAGGTGGCGGCGGCGCTGGAGGCGGCGGCGGAGCGCTTCCGCGCCGAGCTCGGCGACCGGCTCAGCGGCCGTACCGGCGCCGGCGCACGCCCGGCGGGGCGGCTCGCCG
>CAISKG010000482.1 GCA_903885855.1 uncultured Planctomycetaceae bacterium | reverse complement strand
GTGGTGACGTCGAGCACGGCGGCCACCGTGCCGCTCTCGACGAGGGCCTCGAGGGTGCGCCCGCCGGTGCCGGTGGCGTGAAACACCACGACGTCGCGCCCCGCCTCCTCGAGCCGCCGGCGGGCGTGCTCCACGCAGGGGGTGGTGTTGCCGAACATCGACGCCGCCACCAGCGGCCGCCCCCCCTGCCCCGTCGCGTCGGGCACCGTCGCGCAGCGTGCGAGGGCGACCACGGCCGCGGCCGCCCGGCGGCACTGGGCGCGGGTGAAGGTGTTGAGCCCGGCGATGTCGGCCACGGCGGGAATCATCACGATGTCGGAGAGGCCCACGTAGGGGGCGACGTTGCCGCTGGCCAGCGTCGAGACCATCACCTTCGGCACCCCCAGGGGCAGGGCGCGCATCGCGGCGGTGCCGATGGCCGTGCCTCCCGATCCCCCCAGCGAGACGACGCCCGCGAGCCGCCCGGCGGCGTGCAGGGCGCGCACGAAGCCCGCGGCGGCCCCGGCCATCGCCGTCACCATCGCGCCGCGGTCGCCCTGGGCGCGGAGGGCGGGGAGGTCGACGCCCCCGGCCGCCGCCAGCGCCTCGGCCGTGACGTCGGCCGCGATCTGCGGCGCACCGAAGCCGCCGGCGTCGAGGAGCAGCGGCTCGTGGCCGAGGCCGCGGATCGCGTCGGCGAGGAAGCGGTGCTCGGTCCCCTTGGTGTCAAAGGTGCCGAGGACGACGATCACGGGCATGGGAGGGCTCCTCGGGAGGGGACCCGGGGGCTCAGGCCCCGGGGAGGCGGAGGGCCGCGAAGCGGCGCACCTCGGCGGTGAGCGCCGTCTCCACCGGGAGGCGCTCCATGGAGCTCGCGCCGTAGAAGCCGTCCACCCCGCGGCAGCGCTCGAGAATGACGCGGGCGTCGTCCGGGGTGGCGATGGGGCCGCCGTGGCAGAGGACGAGCACGTCGCCGCGCTCCCCGCGGGCGGCGTCGGTGATCGCCTGGACGGCGCCGACGCAGTCGTCGAGGGTGCGGGCCGTGGTCGCGCCGATCCGCCCGCCGGTGGTGAGGCCCATGTGGGCCACGACGATGTCGGCCCCGGCGCGCGTCATCCGCCGCGCCTGCTCGGCGTCGAACACGTAGGGCGTGGTGAGGAGGTCGAGCGCGTGGGCGGCGGCGATGAGGTCGATCTCGGGCCCGTAGCCCATCCCCGTCTCCTCGAGGTTCACGCGGAAGGTGCCGTCGATGAGGCCGACGGTGGGGAAATTCTGGACGCCGGCGAAGCCCATCGCCGCGAGCTCGCGGAGGAACGGCTCGCGGAGGAGGAAGGGATCGGTGCCGTTGACCCCGGCGAGGACGGGCGTGCGGCGGACCGCGGTGAGCACCTCGCGGCCCATGTCGCGGACGATCTCGTTGGCGTTGCCGTAGGCGAGGAGACCGGCGAGCGAGCCGCGGCCGGCCATGCGGAAGCGGCCCGAGTTGTAGATCACGATCAGGTCGACGCCGCCGGCCTCCTCGCAGGCCGCCGAGAGGCCGGTGC
This sequence comes from uncultured Planctomycetaceae bacterium, assembly GCA_903885855.1. GTDB lineage: Bacteria > Planctomycetota > Planctomycetia > Pirellulales > UBA1268 > QWOP01. The sequence goes on along the minus strand of CAISKG010000482.1, from coordinate 4,991 downwards.
CGGCGCCGGCGCCGATGATCGCCTCGCGCCGGGCGACCTTGTCGCGGAGGCGGCGGAGGATGGCGGCACGCGGCGTGGCGGGGGCTGTCATGGGCTGTTTTCCGGGGGCGGGCGGGCCGCGCCGGGGGCGGGGCGGCCGGGCGTGGCGGCGGACGGTCCGAAGTATACTGGCGGGGTTTTTCCGGCCCGTCCCTCTTCCCCCCGGGGCTCCGATGCCACTCCCCTCCCGCACCCCGCGCGTGCTGCCGGGCCTGCTTCTCGTCGCGATCGCGCTCGTCGGCGCCCCCGTGGCCGCCGCCGAGGAGGAACTGATGTGCCGCTGCCACGGCCTCCTCGGTCACCGCCACGGCGCGGAGGCCGACGACGCCTTCACGTCGCCGACGCCCGATTCCGGCAACGGCCGGCGGTACGCCCCGGACCGGCCCGTCGACATCCTCCACATCCGCATCGACGTCACGCCCGACTTCGCCCGCCACACCGTGCGCGGCACCACCAGCCTGACCTTCAAGCCGATCGCGGCGCCGCTCGAGGAGCTGCGCCTCGACGGCGTCAACCTGCGCGTCTCGGGCGCGCGGTGCGAGGTGCCGGTGGCCGACGTGGCCGCGTCGCGCGAGCACGTCGTCGTGCGCTTCGCCGAGCCGGTGGCCGTCGGCCGCGAGGTGACGCTCCACGTCGACCACGAGGCACAGCCGCGGCGCGGCCTCTACTTCCGCACCCCCGACATGGGCTATCCCGCGGGTGACACGCACGTCTGGACGCAGGGGGAGTCGCACGAGGCGCGGCACTGGTTCCCCTGCCACGACTATCCCAACGAGCGGTCCACCACGGAGGTGATCTGCCGGGTGCCCCCCGAGATGACCGTGCTGTCCAACGGCCGCAAGGTGGGGGAGGAGATCGACGCCGCCACGGGCCTCAAGGCGGTGCACTGGCTCCAGGACAAGCCGCACGTGTCGTATCTGGTGTGCCTCGTGGCCGGTCACCTCGCCGCGCTCGAGAAGCGCCATCGCGACGTCCCGCTCGGCTTCTACACGCAGCCCTCCACCGCCGCCCAGGCGGCCAATTCCTTCGCCGACACCCCGGCCATCATGGCCTTCTTCGAGGAGGACATCGGCCTCCCCTTCCCGTGGGCCAAGTACGACCAGGTGACGATCCAGGATTTCGTCGCCGGCGGCATGGAGAACACGAGCCTCACCACGCTCACCGACCAGACGCTCCACGAGACGGCCACCGAGACGCTGCGGTCGTCGCGGTCCCTCGACGCGCATGAGATGGCCCACCAGTGGTTCGGCGACCTGGTGACCTGCAAGGATTGGAGCCATCTCTGGCTCAACGAGGGCTTCGCCACCTATTACGCCCACCTCTACGACGGCCACGCCTTCGGCCGCGACGAGCTGCTCTACGAGCTGTGGCTCGACGCCGAGCAGAAGATCCTTCCCCAGGCGGAGGACACCCGGCCGATCGTCTGGAAGGGCTACCAGGACGCCGGCGAGCAGTTCGACTACCGGGCCTACCCCAAGGGGGGCTGGGTGCTCCACATGCTGCGCAGCCACTTCGGCGACGACCTCTTTCGCCGCGCCGTGAAGACCTACCTCGAGCGCCACGCGCTCTCCACCGTCACCACCGACGACCTGCGGCAGGTGTTCGAGGAGCTCTCCGGCCAGCCGCTCGACCGGTTCTTCGACCAATGGCTCTACCACGCGCGGCATCCCGACCTGCGCGTCGAGTACGAATGGCGCCCCGGGGAGAAGATCGCCCGGGTCACGGTTCGCCAGACGCAGCCCACCGGCGACAAGGTGCTGACCTTCGCCTTCGACACCGCCGTGCGTTTCGTGTTCGACGACGGCACGAGCGTGGAGCGGCCGCTGCGCGTCACCGGCACCTCGCACGAGTTCTCCTTCCCCCTCGACCGCCAGCCCCGGATCGTGCGCTTCGACCCGCACTACGGCCTCCTGGCGAAGGTCGACTTCCCCGTGCCCGAGGAGATGCACCTCCTCACGCTCGACCGCCCGGACGACGCCATCGGACGGGTGATGGCGGTCAAGGGGCTCGAGCGCTCGCGGTCGCGCGCGGCGATCGAGCGGCTCGGCAGGGCGTTGCGGGAGGATCCGTTCCGCGGCGTGCGCGAGCAGGCGGCGGCGGCCCTCGTCGCCATCGGCAGCCCCGAGGCCCGCGCCGAGATCACCGCCCCGGCCTCGCTGCAGCAGCCCGACGCGCGGGTGCGGCGGCGCGTCGTCGAGGCGATCGCCTCCGGCTATTCCCCCGCCGTGATGGAGCGGCTCCTGGCGATCGCGGGCAGCGAGCCGAATCCCGCGATCCGCGCGGTGGCCATCCAGGGGCTCGCGAAGTACCGGGAGCCGGCCGCCCGCGACGCGATCCTCGCCGCGCTGCGCTCCGATTCCTTCCGCCAGGAGGTGGCCGACGCCGCCATGGAGGCGATCAACGCCACCCAGGACGAGTCGCTGCTGGCGCCGCTCATGCGCCGGGTGCAGGCGTCCCCCGACGTCTTCCCGTCGCGGGTGCTGGCGACGGCGCTGCGCACCGCGGGTCGGCTCGGGAGCCTGCGCGACGACCCGACCGCCGTGCGCCTGTTCCTCGAGCCCTTCCTCGACGACGCCCGGCCGCCGGTGCGGCTGGCGGCGATCGCCGCCCTCGGCGATCTCGGCGACAAGAAAGCCGAGGCGGTGCTCGCGGGGATCGCCCGGCTCGGCCCCGCCGACCGCGCCGGCAAGGCGGCCTCGACGGCGCTCGAGGCGCTGCGGAACCGCCAGCCCTTCGTGCCGGCGGAGGTGAGGGAGCTGCGCGGCGAGGTGCGGCGTCTCGAGGAGTCGCAGCGCCGGCTGCTCGAGAAACTCGACGGCCTCGAGAAGCGCCTCGAGACGCGCCCGGCCCCCGCCGGCGGCTGACCCCCCACGGGCCGCGGGCGCCGTCCGCGCCAGTTTTCCAACGCTCGGCAGTTTGCCCCGCCCGCCCCGTCCGGCGGGTGGCAGCGGTGCGTTTTGCCCCTTTCCGGCCTTGCCCCTCCGCGGGGTGCGTGGTTGATTCCCGCCGATCCCGGCCGCCATCCCATCGCCCGCGTGGGCGACGGGATCCGCGCCCGTCGTCGGAGAGTCTCGATTGATCGCTTCGCCGTTGTATCGCCGGGGGCTCGTCGCCGCCGCCTTCGCGCTGCCCGCGTACGCCCGGCCGGCCGCCCCCGCCCACGCTGCCGACGCCGCCTCCCCCACCGCGCCGGCGGCCGCGGCGCCCCTTCCCGACGAGGTGCTCGAGGATCCGCTCGGGACGCCATTGGTGACACCGGGCGGTCTGGCGCGGTGGATCTCCGCGCCGCAGACCCCCCCGGAGCCGGCCGCGGTGCCGATGGTGGAGACGGTCGCCAAGCCGCTCGAGGAGTTCGTCCGCACCCCCTGGAACGCGCCGGCGTTCGGCGCGGCCGCCCGGCCGGGGTTGCTCGTGCGCCAGGGGGGCACCCTGCCCTTCGGATTCGACGCGGAGTGGCGCGTGGGCGTCGCCGTCGACGCCAACGGCCCGGGCCGGGGGGAGCTCGCCGACGCCACCCAATGGACGATCCGCAAGACCCTCTCCGACGATCTGCTCGTCTACCTCCACGACCGGGGGAGCGGATTCGTGAAGAGTTTCGGCGAGCGCTTCAGCGTCTTCGGGCGCTACATCACCTCCGGCGACCGGACGAATCCCGTGTCGACGGTGCAGGTCGGCGCGGCGAAGGCCTACTGACGCCCGTCCGGCGCACGAAAAACCCCGGCGCCCCGCGGGGCGCCGGGGTCGATACGGCGGGCGGGAGACGCGCTCAGCCCTCGAACTTCTTCAGGGCCGCGATCGCCGCCAGCGCCCGGTCGGCGCCGCCGAACTGCTCCACCACCTTCTTGGCGGTGATCAGATCGTCGATCGAGAGCGCCGCGGCGCTCGCGCGGGGACGCGCGGCCTTGACGGCGGCGCCCGCCTTGCGGCGGCGGCGCGGCTTGAAGCCCATCCGCTTGAGCACCATGCTCACCTGCGGCGACGAGACGGCGACTCCCTGCTTCTTGAGCGTGGCGACGATCACCACCGGACGCGGCTTCTCGCCGGCGGCCTTCATGGCGGCGGCCACCTTGCGAATCTCCTCGGACTTGTTGACGCTCTTCGCGTCCTTCTTCTCGGCCATGGGCCCTGGTCTCCTCGCGGGAAAGAAACGCCACCGGCGACGCTGCCGGCACCCGGCGGGGTGGCCGCGGCCACCAGCGGGACTGAACGTGCGAAAACTATAACATCGACGCACGGTCATCCAAGTTACTATTTCCCAGATTGTTATTTTAACGACCTGCGGCGTTCGTCATGCGTGGGTACTGCTCCCCCTGTGATGAGGGGTAGGCGGCGCCGTTCGTATCACAAACGCGGCTTCGGCGGCGTGATCGGCGCGAGAAACGGCGATGCAGCGCGGGGCTTGACCCGCCGCGTGTACATCCGCCCGCCGCCGGCGACATGCAACAGGTCGCCCTCCGGACCGCCGATGCAGACATCCTCGGCGCTTCCCGAGGGGACGGGAACGATGGCGTTGACGCGCCCCGCCTGGTCGCAGATCTGCAGTCCCATCCGCGTTGCCACCCATAGCCGGCCGTCGCGGTCGACCGCGAGGCCGGCGGCGCCGGCGCCGGCGTCGTCGGGTTGATGGAGATGGTAATACCGCTGGCCGTTCGAAAGGCCACCGTCGGGGTCGACGGAGTAGCTCCACACCCAGCGGCCGTCGCCGTCGGCGACGTACACCAGCGTCTGGTCGGGTGACAGGCAGATGCCGGTCGGATTGCGGATCTCGAGATCGATGCGGGCCGCCCGGCCATCCGGATGCACGACGTGCACCGCGCCCGTGGCGGAGCCCTCCGCCGGCGCGGCGGTGGCGTAGGCCCGCCCGGCGGCATCGACGACGACGTCGCGCCCGCGCCACCCGCGCGCCAGCGCCCGCGGCGCGCCATCCCCGTCGCGGCCGACGAGCGCGGCGT